>CAJYHU010000240.1 GCA_913774655.1 uncultured Luteibacter sp.
TGACAACGGAATCCACGGCTGACCCAGCAGCCAACGCCCCTCCCCTCAGAGGTACGCGAATGACCCAAGCCAGGTCATTCGAACAGCGATCAAGCCCCCCACTGATTCATCAACAATGACGTGTCGCCCGGGCGGCGCACGAGAGCCACGTGCAGGCATCGCCCCGGCATCGACATCCAGATTCTTCGAAGAATGTGACGGCCATTGCAACGCGCAAGTTCTTGCGATGTCGCGCTTGCGTTGCATGCATTCGTTGCGATCGTCCGTGAAACGACGCGCTACGTCGGGCTCTTTCGCAGCTACGCGCGCAGCGTTCCCGGCAAGCGGCGCGGGAGAAATGCCGAAAATGCGTGACGCATGACGTGCGTTACGCCAAAGACACACAGGCGACAGCCGTCGCGGTGCGGATGTATCCGGCGCGTACGCCGTGAGGCCGCCCCCGACGGGAGCGGCCCGGGAAAACGAACAGCGATGCGGTTTAGACCGGCACGCAACGCCACGTCATGTGGCCGTCGACCACGCCGGCCATGACGGGCTTCTCGCCCTCCGGGCAGACGGGCGCATTGCTGTAACCCTGGTGGACACCGACGCGATCGAACAGGCCGGATGCGTGCGCGCCGAACGCGGCGACCAGAAGAACCAGACCAAGACAAGCGACTTTCATGGCGAACTCTCCCCGCGGTAATGAATGGCTATGACCATCCGTATCGCCCGATACGGACGTCCGTTGGGCTATACCGGAGTGCGGCGTGGCGCACAGAACAAAAACGGCAACTCACGCGGGCACGAAGCTGTCATAGTCGTGAAGCACACTCGCCCGCATCGTCACATCACGGCAAGCGCACCATGACTTCAACGGACCGTCGTAATTTCCTGAAGCTTTCCCTCGGCGCGATGGCGGCCGGCGCGATCCCCGCGTCGATTCAGAAGGCGCTGGCGACGCCCGCGCTGCGCCGCACGGGCACGCTGAAGGACATCGAACACGTGGTGATCCTCATGCAGGAGAACCGCTCGTTCGACCATTACTTCGGCAGCCTCCGCGGCGTGCGTGGTTTCGGCGATCCGCGACCCTTCACGCTCGCGAGCGGACGTTCGGTATGGCACCAGCCGCGCACGCCCGGGAGCGACGACGTGTTGCTGCCGTTCCGTCCCGTGGCCGACGACCTGGGCCTGCAGTTCATCGAAGACCTCCCGCACGGCTGGAACGACACGCACGCGGCATGGAACGCCGGCCGCTACGATGCCTGGGTGCCGAGCAAGGGCACCACGACGATGGCCTACCTGACCCGCGAGGATATCCCGTTCCACTACGCGCTGGCCGACGCCTTCACGGTCTGCGACGCCTACCACTGTTCGCTGCTCAGCTCGACCGACCCCAACCGCTATTACATGTGGACCGGCTGCGTCGGCAACGACGGCAAGGGTGGCGGCCCGGTGCTCGACAACGCCGAGAAGGGCTACGGCTGGACGACCTACCCCGAGCGCCTGGAGTCCGCGGGCATCTCGTGGAAGATCTACCAGGACGTCGGCAAAGGCCTCGACAAGGCCGGCGGTTGGGGCTGGACGTCCAACCCCTACATCGGCAACTACGGCGACAACTCGCTGCTGTATTTCAACGCGTATCGCAACGCGCAGCCGGGCGATGCCCTGTACGAAAAAGCCCGCACCGGTACGAACACGCTGGGCGGCCAATCGCTGTTCGACCTGCTGCGCGCCGACGTGATGGGCGACCGGCTGCCGCAGGTGTCGTGGATCGCCGCACCGGAAGCCTATACCGAGCACCCGAGCTGGCCGGCGAACTACGGCGCGTGGTACATCGACCAGGTGCTCGACGCGCTCACGTCCAACCCCGAGGTGTGGGGAAAGACCGCGCTGTTCATCACCTACGACGAGAACGACGGCTTCTTCGACCATATCGTGCCGCCCTACCCGCCGGCCTCGCGCGACCAGGGCCTGTCCACCGTCAGCATCGACGGCGAGCTTTACGACGGCGGCAAGGGTTTCGTCAGCGGCGCCTACGGCCTGGGCGTGCGCGTGCCGATGCTGGTGGTATCGCCGTGGAGCAAGGGTGGCTTCGTCTGTTCGGAAACCTACGACCACACCTCGATCCTGCGTTTCCTGGAGCAACGCTTCGGCGTGCGCGAGCCGAACATCTCCGCGTGGCGTCGCGCCATCTGTGGCGACCTGACGAACTGCTTCGACTTCGCCCAGCGCGACACGGAGTCGCCGCGCCTGCCGTCGACCGCGGCCTATGAACCCGATCGCGGCAATCACACCGTGTTCCGCCCCTCGGCGCCGTTCGGCCAGACCGCGCTGCCCGCGCAGGAAGCCGGGCGCCGACGTAGCCGCCCGCTGCCCTATGCACTGGACGTGACCGGTCGCATCGACCTCGACCATGGACGCTACTGGCTCGACTTCGACAACCAGGGCACCACGGGCGCGTTCTTCCATGTGTCGTCGGCGTCGCGCAGCGATGGTCCGTGGGCGTATACCGTCGAAGCGGGCAAGCGGCTATCGGACTACTGGACCAGCCTCTACAGCGGCAACGCCTACGACCTGGCGGTGCACGGCCCTAATGGCTTCCTGCGCCAGTTCGGCGGCACGCAACCGCCGATCGCCGACGATCGCGGCCAGGTCGCGTTACCCGAAGTCAGCGTCGACCACGACGGACTCTCCGGGCTGCTACGCCTCGTGCTGCAGAACCATGGCAGCCGCCCGTGCACGGTGACGATCACGCCCAACGACTACACGCAACAGGCGCCTCGTCGCCACGTGCTGATGCCGGGCGCGCGGGTCGAGAGCCCGTGGGAAATCCTCAGCAACGACCACTGGTACGACCTCAGCATCACCTGCGACACCGATCCGCGGTTCGTGCGCCGTCTGGCCGGCCACCGCGAGACCGGCCGGCCGTCCCTCAGCGATCCGGCGCTGTCGCGCTGAAGCCTGCGGCGTCGCCGAGGAGCCGCGTCAGTTCGGCCGAA
>CAJYHU010000241.1 GCA_913774655.1 uncultured Luteibacter sp.
GCCTTTCCACGCTCCGACCCTCCCGGTAACGCTCGCGGCCTCGTCGCGATGTCCGGTTGCGTCGGCGTGTTGTCGCTGTCCGGGCTGATGTCGCGGCGCTAAGCCGCCCGTGCTTCCAGTGCATGCGCCGCCCGTGACCTGAGTCGCGGGCCTTACGCCTTTTTCCCTTTCCGACCCTGAGGGCCGGCGGCGCATCGCGTGGCCGCCCTTGGTCACCCCCTCCCGTCCGGCGCGATACGCGCCGGCGCCGTTTTTCTTTCCAGGATCCATCGTCCATGTCCCGTTCCGTTCGCCGCCCGCTGCTTTTTCCCACCCTCGCCGTGACCCTGGCCGCGTGGCAGCCCGTCGCCGCCCAGGAAGCGAAACAACTCGATACGGTCATCGTCACCGGCACGCGCAACACCGAACGCACGGTGTCCAGTTCGCTGCAACCGATCGACGTGATCACCCCGCAACAGCTCCAGCAAACGGGCGCCACGCAACTGTCCGCCGCGCTGGCGCGGCTCGTGCCGTCGCTCAACTTTCCCCAGCCGACCACGATCAGCGGCGCGGAAGTCGTGCGGCCGGTGACGCTGCGTGGCCTGAGTCCCGATCAGGTCCTCGTGCTGGTCGACGGCAAGCGCCAGCATGCGGGGGCGTTCCTCAACCTCGGCGGTGCGATCGGACGCGGGTCCAATCCCGTGGACCTCAACGCGATTCCGATGTCGGCCATCGAACGGGTGGAAGTGCTCCGTGACGGTCAATCGGCGCGCTACGGCTCGGATGCGATCGGTGGCGTGGTGAATATCATCCTGAAGAAGGCGGGGCGGGGTGGGGAGGTGACCGCGCGCTTCGGAGGCTACGACGCGGGCGACGGTCTTCAGCGCCAGCTCGCCGCGGATGCCGGTTTCGGGCTGGGCGACAAGGGCTCGGTGCACGTGGCCATCGATACGCAGGACAACGACGGCACCAACCGGGCCGGCGTGGACCAGACCCGGGGCCCGACATTCGGCAAACGTGTCTATCGCCTGGGGGATCCGGCGGTCCGTTCGACCAAGCTGTCGCTCGTGGGCCAATACGCGTTCAGCAAAGCGGCTGAGGTGTACGTGGAGGCCCTCTATCGTCGGGACCGTGCCGAAACGGCCAGCCTGTATCGACAGGCGGGTGCCTCCAATAACGCGCGGGCGATCTATCCGGAGGGCTACCTCCCGGTCAGCGTACCGATCGTGAACGACACGTCGCTCACCGCGGGTGTCCGCGGCACGTTCGACGATGGCTGGCACTACGATCTCTCGGCGAGCCATGGCAGCAACGAGTACGACCAGCGCGCCCATGACATCAACGCCGACTATTACCGCGCCTTCGGCACCACGCCGTTTTTCATTCAGGGGCCGGATTACAAGGCGACGCAGCAGGTGGTCAACCTCGACATCGGCCGGGAAGTCTCACCCGGGTGGTTGCCCAACCCGGTGAGCGTGTCGTTTGGCGTGGAATACCTGCGCCAGGCGTATGCGGTCCGACCGGGCGACGCGGTGTCGCAATACGGTCCCAACGGTGGCATCACGGCCGACCTCCGGGGCCGCTGGCAGCGGCACGACACGTCGGCATACCTTGACCTGGAAACCAACCTCACCGACCGCTTCGCGGTGTCGCTGGCCGCTCGCCACGAAAACTACAGCGACTTCGGCGGCACGACGTCCGGCTCGCTCGCGGGACGATTCGACGTCACGCCCCGCGTGGCGATTCGCGGCAGCGTGGGCACGGGATTTCGCGCACCCACGCTCGTGCAACAGCATTACGCCGACATTTCCTCGCAATTGCAGGATCTCGGCCAGGGCCAGGTGATCGTGCAATCGGGTACCTTTCCCGTCGATGCGCGTGCGGCGAGCCTGCTCGGCGCGGAGGCCCTCAAGCCGGAAACGTCGCGTAGCGCCACGCTGGGCTTCGTGCTCAACCCGCTCGATGCGTGGCATGTCAGCGTCGATGCGTACTGGATCAAGATCCACAACCGCATCAACCTGTCGTCGAACATCCCCGTCAATACGCCGACGGTCAACGCATATCTCGCGGCCAACGGCGTCGACGCCACCTATCAGTCGATCCGTTACTTCACCAACGCGGTGAACACCCGGACCCGCGGCCTCGACCTGGTGAGCCAGTACGCATTCGCGTTCGCCAACGGGGATCGCCTGAATACGACGCTGGGCTGGGCCTACAACGACAACCGGGTCTCGCGGGTGAAGGCGAACCCGCCGATACTCGACGCGCTCGGCGTGGCCGTGCAGCGCGTGGAACGGCGCGAGCGCCTTGGCATCCTCGCCGACACCAATCCGCGCACCAAGCTCGACCTCGGCCTCGACTACCTGCATGGTCGCTGGGCGGGGCATGCCAACGTGCAGCGATACGGCCGATACAAGGTCTACAGCAACAGCGGCCCCGCGCTCGATCAGACGTTCTCGCACCGGTGGACGCTCGACCTCTCGGCCGACTACACCCTGGACCGCTGGACGTTCACCGCCGGGGCGAACAACGTCTTCGACGCGAAGCCGGGCCGGGTGAAATACGCCAACTCGACCAACGGCAACTTCCTCTACAGCCTGTTTTCGCCATTGAGCTGGAACGGTCGCTACTACTATGCGAGTGCCACATACCGGTGGGACTGAGCGCCGGTACGCTGCTTACCCCTTGAGCAACACCACGACCGCGCCGGTGCCGCCCTGCATCGGCCGGGCCGAGGCGAAGGCAACTACATCGTCGCGTCGGCGCAGCAGCTTGTCGGTCAGTCCCTTGAGCACGGGGCCGCCGGCCTTCGAGCGCAATCCCTTGCCGTGAATGATCCGCACGCAGCGCAGGCCGTCATGCCGGCATTCGGCGAGAAACTCGGCGATGGTCATCTGCGCGGCGGCCGCGTTCATCTGGTGCAGGTCGACCTCGGCCTGGATGCTGAACTGGCCGCGCTTGAGTTGCCGCAGCACCTTCGGCGGGTAGCCGTCGCGCAGGTAGGCCAGTTCCTCGCCCACCTCCAGGTCGGCGGGGTCGTAATCGAAAAGCAGCGAGTCGGCCGGCACCGCGGCTTCATCCGCGTCGCGCATGAACGGGTGGGGCGCCGGGCGGGGGCGCTCGGGCACGCTCTCCACCGGTTCCATCGGACGGACATCGCCGATCGCCTCGCGGAAGAGGCGGATGTCGTCGTCCTGCACCGAGGGAGCGCGCCGTTTCATGACCCGCATCCTAGATCATCCCGGTCGTGCGTCGGTGAATCCGGGCGCCCGGTCCGGTAGACTGGGGCGGTCGGCGGCGCCCCTCATGGGGCCGCCATCCCCGTGTTTCGATCTGGATCAGCATGCAGGTTCTGGTAAGCAACGACGACGGCGTGGATGCCCCGGGTATCCGGGTGCTGGCCGGGCGTCTGGCCGAGTTCGGTACGGTGACCGTGGTCGCGCCCGACCGCGATCGCTCCGGCGCGAGCAACTCGCTTACGCTCGACGCGCCGATCCGCGCGCACCGCCTCGACAACGGCTTCTATCGCGTGGCCGGCACGCCCACCGATTGCGTTCACCTGGCCCTGGCGGGGCTGCTCGAGCACGAGATCGACATCGTTGTCTCGGGCATCAACAACGTCGCCAATCTCTGCGACGACGTCATCTATTCCGGCACCGTGTCCGCCGCGATGGAAGGCCGCTTCCTCGGCCTGCCCGCCATCGCCGTTTCGCTGGTGACCCGCGAGGGGTCGGGCTACCACTTCGACACCGCCGCCACCGCGGTGCTGATGCTCATGCGCCGGCTCAT
>CAJYHU010000242.1 GCA_913774655.1 uncultured Luteibacter sp.
TCTTCGGCCGTATCGCCCGCGACGCGCGCCCCACCCGCATGGCTGCCTGAGTGGCATGAACGGCCTCACGGTAGCGTTGTGGATCGCCAACATCGTGCTCGACACCGGCGGCCAGCTCGCCTTTAAGGCGGCCGCCGGCGACGAGCGCGATGTTGGCGATCCACAACGCTACCGTGAGGCCGTTCATGCCACTCAGGCAGCCATGCGGGTGGGGCGCGCGTCGCGGGCGATACGGCCGAAGAAGTCCGCGGTGCGTTCGATCAGCATGCGCCGTTCGCGGTCGATGGTGATCATGTGGTAGCTGTCGCCGAGCAGCAGCATCTCGATCGGGCCGCTCACGTTGCGCGCGACCAGGTCGGCGTTGGCGACGCTGGCGATGTCGTCCTCGACGGCGTGGGCCACGAAGCAGGGCGCCACGACGTTGGCCAGGCGGCGGCGCACGTCGCGGGCCAGCCACATCATTTCGGCTACGGCGAACCAGGGATTGCCCGGCAGGCCGGCGCTCTTGGCGTCGCCCGAATGCATCGCCGAGCTCACCTGCGCGCGCAGGCGCTCGTCACGGATACCGTACGGCGGCTGCTCGATGAAGCTGCGCTTGCGACCGATGCCCAGGCGCTTGAGGATCGGCAGCAGGAAGTTGAATCGGCGCTCGATCCAAGGCATCGACCAGCCGTCGTAGCGGAACGTGGCACCGAATACGCCGACACCGTCGACCCATTCCGGGCGGACGGCCGCCAGGCGCAACGCGAGCACCGCACCCATCGACAGCCCGGCCACGAACAGCCGGTCGACGCGCCCGCGCAGCTGCTCGGCGGCGCGCTCGACGCTGTCGTACCAGTCTTGCCAGGAGGTGGCGACCAGGTCTTCCTCGGTGCCGCAATGGCCGGCCAACTGCACGCCGACCACGGTGAAGCCGGCCCGGTTGAGGCCCTTGCCGACAAGGCGCATCTCGGTCGGGGTGCCGGTCAGCCCATGGATGAGCAGGACGCCATCGCGTCCGCCTTCGAAGTGGAATTCCGCCGTATCGCTCACGTGGTCGGTCTCTGCTCAGGTATCCAGATGATACCTATGCTGCCACGGAGCGGTTTCACCTGGCTTTCCGGCGCCTCAGGCGGCCGGGAGCGACAGCAGGGCGGGGAAGCGGATCTCCACGCGCAGGCCGCCGGCCTCGCCCCGGGTGAATTCCACCCGGGCCGCGTGCCGCTCGGCGATGCTCTCGACGATGGCCAGCCCCAGGCCGGTGCCGTCCTCGTCGCCGCCGGGCACCCGGAAGAAACGCTCGCCGAGTTGGGCGAGGAAGGCATCGGGCACGCCGGGGCCGTCGTCCTCCACGGCGAGCACAATGTCGGCCACCGCGTCTTCCACCGACACCGTCACGCTGTGCCCGCGGCCGGCGTAATGGAAAGCGTTGTCGACGAGGTTGTCGATGACCTCCTGCACCTGCAGGGCGTCGCCGCGCACGAACACGGGGCGATCCAGGCCTTCGTAGCCGAGATCGACGTTGAGCGCGAGCGCCTGGTGCACGCGCATGCTCACGGCTTCGGGCACGATCTGGCTCAGGTCGATCACCGCCATGCCGTCGTGGTCGGGCAGGTCGGGCGACTGGGTGCGGGTGAGCGCGAGCAACTGCGCCGAGGTGCGCGCCGCGCGGGCGGCGAGGCGATGCACGTGGTCGAGGGCTTGCGCCCGTTGGGCTTCGTCGGTGGTTGCGGCGTAGCGCTCGACGTGCAGTTGGATGCCGGCCAGCGGCGTGCGCAGCTGGTGCGCGGCGTCGGCGATGAAGCGCTCCTGCAAGCCGAGCATGTTGCGCATGCGCGCGAAGAGGTCGTCGATGGTGCGGGTGAGCGGCAGAATCTCCACCGGCACGTCTTCCTCGCCGATCGGGCCGAGGTCGTGCTCGCGGCGGCCCAGGCGGGCGGTGAGCGGCTCGAGCACGCGCAGGCCATGACTCACGCCGAACCACGTCAGCAGCAGCACGGCACCGATCAGCAGCGCCTGCATGGGCAGGGTGAGGAAGAGGATCTCACGCGCGCGCAGGTGCCGGTCGCGGAGGTTTTCGGCCACCGTGATGGTCAGGGTGTCGCCCGCTTCGTTGCGGTTGGGGATGCGCATCACCGCAGCGCGCAGCGCGCGATGCCCGAGCATGGTGTCGTAGAAGCGCGGTGTGACTTCCAGCGGAACGGGAAACCCGGGCTCTTCCAGTTTCGCGTTGCCGATCATACGGCCGTGATGCTCGCTGACCACGGCGTAATAGTCGCGCCCGTCGGGATCGTATTCGAGCAGGAACCGCGCCTGTTCGGTCAGTTCGCCACTCATCGCGTCGTTGCTGATCAGCTCGGAGAGCGTGAGCGCCTGGTCGGAGAGATCGGTGTCGTGGACGCGGTTGGAATACGCCAGCGCGACGAAATAGCCGATCACCGCATCGAGCAGCAGCACGCCCAGCACGGGGACGAGCAGAAACGTGAGCAGGCGGCGGCGGAGGCTTGGGCGCGGCGGCCGCTTCGCCGCGATGCGCCGATCATGCATCCGGTGTTTCTTCGAGGAGGTAGCCCAGGCCACGGATGGTACGCACGCTGGTGCCCGAGCCCTGGAGCTTCTTGCGCAGGCGGTGCAGGGCGATATCCAGGCCGTTGTCGGTGAGGTCTTCGTCCCAGTTGCATAGCGCCTCGACGAGCTGCGCGCGACTGGTGACCTTATCCGCGCGCGTGGCGAGGGCTTCGATCAGGCCGAATTCGCGCGCGGTGAGGTCCAGCGGCGTGTCGCCGATCCATGCGCGATGGCCGGGAATGTCGAGACGGAGTCGGGCGATGCGGAATTCCGGCGTGCCGTGGGTGGTGCGGCGACGGGCGAGGGCGCGCACGCGGGCCTCGAACTCGGCCAGGGCGAAGGGCTTCACCAGGTAGTCGTCGGCACCGAGGTCGAGCACGCGTACGCGTTCCTTCAGACCTTCGCGCGCGGTGATCACCAGCACGGGCAGGCTGGAGCCGCGCTTTCGCGCCCGGGCCAGCACGTCGCTGCCGTCGAGCGAGGGCAGGCCCAGGTCGAGCACGAGCAGGTCGTAGTCGTGGCCGCGCAGGGCGGCGTCGGCGTTG
>CAJYHU010000243.1 GCA_913774655.1 uncultured Luteibacter sp.
ATCCATCCGCTCACCATCCTTTCCGGCCTGCCGGCCGCGGCGGTGGGCGCGTTGCTCACGCTGGTGATCTTCGATGCGTCCCTGGATCTTTTCGCGTTCGTGGGCATCGTGATGCTGGTGGGTATCGTGAAGAAGAACGCGATCATGATGATCGACTTCGCGCTCGAGCGTCAGCGCGACGAGGGCGTGGCCCCGTTCGAGGCGATCTACGACGCGTGCCGCGTCCGTTTCCGTCCGATCATGATGACCACCGCGGCGGCATTCGCGGGCACGCTGCCGATCGCGTTGGGCATCGGTGCGGGGGCGGACACCCGGCGTTCGCTCGGCCTGGCGGTGGTGGGCGGCCTGTTGGTGTCGCAGGTGCTCACGCTCTACCTCACGCCGGTGATCTATCTCTACATGAGCCGTCTACAGGCGCGTATCGCGCCCAAAACCATCGCCGGCGGCTGATGCGCCGACGATGCGGCATGCCTCAGTCGTGCGCCCCGTCGTTCGCGAACGCGCCCGGTGCCGAGCCGAAGTTGCCGTCGGCCTGTGCGGCCATGTACGCGAATGCCGCGTACACCGCCACGTTCTGCGCCAGGTTCTTCGGGTCGATCTTGTCGAGCGTGTCGTTCGCGTTGTGGTGGTAGTCGAAATAGTTCGTGCCGTCCTGCGTGAGCGACAGCGCGGCCATGCCCTTGGCATGCATCTGCGACAGGTCCGAGCCACCGCCGCCGGGACGGCTGGCGTCGTAGGCCACGCCGATCGGTTCGAGCACCTTTGCGATCTGCGCGATGGCGTTGCGTGCCTCGGGCTTGACCGACGCGGTCATCCGCCAGACGCGTCCGGCACCGAAGTCGGACTCCGTGCCCAGCTGGAACGTCGATACCTCCTTGGCGTGCGCGTCGGCATACGCGCGTCCGCCCCACAGGCCCATTTCTTCGTTGGCGAAGGCGATCACGCGGATGGTGCGGTCCGGGCGTTGCGGCATGTCCTTGATCAGCTTGGCCGCAGCGGCGGCGATCGCGACGCCCGCGCCGTCGTCGATGGCGCCCGTGCCCAGGTCCCATGAGTCGAGATGGCCGCCGATGGCGACGACCTCGTCCGGGTGCTTGCGGCCGGTGACTTCGGCGATCACGTTTTCGCCTTGGTAGGTGCCCTTGAAGCCGACGTCGAGATCGAGCTTCAGCGTCACCGGCTTGCCCGACTTCACCACGCGCTCGAGCTGGTCGGCATCGGGCAGCGAGAGGGCCGCGGCGGGGATCGCTTCGGCGGGATCCTTAAAGCCGGTGACACCCGTGTGCGGCGTTCGGCTGTGCGGATCGGTGCCCGCCGAGCGCAGCAGGTAGGCCGCCGCCCCCATCTTCGCGGCGATCACGGCGCCGGCCGTACGCGTGGCCGACCCCATGCCGTAGTCGTGGCCGTCCTTCTGCGGGGTCATGTGCGTGCTGACGTAGACGATCTTGCCCTTGACCGTCGCCGGGTCCGCCGCCTTCAGGGCGGCGAGGTCGTCGAACGCCACCACCTGCGCCGTGAGGCCGCCCGCGGGAGTGCCCGCCGAATAGCCCAGGGCGGTGACGGCCAGCGGCTGCGGATAGGGCGCCACGATCTGTGCGTGCTCGCTGCGGCGCTCCCACAGCGGGTAGCTCACTTTCTCGGTGTAGACCTTGTCGAAGCCCATGGCCTTGAACTTCGCCACCGTCCATTCGACGCCGCGCTTGTCGGCGGCGCTGCCGGCCAGGCGCGGACCCACCTCGGTGGTCAACCCGGCGACGAAGTCGTAGCCGGTGGTGTCGTTCATCGCACGATCGCGCAGCGCGGTGGCCGCAGCGACGGCCTTGTCGGGGATGACAGTGTCGCGGGCGGCTGCGTGGGCGGAAAAGGCGAGCGCGACGCACGCGGCGAGCGCGTGCAGACGGACGGTATGACGCATCGGTGACCCCCGGGGACGGAAAGCTCCGATTATTGCGCCGCCCCGAAAACGGCGACTAGGCCGGAAGTCACGCGACGTAGGATGCGCCCTGGCGCGACCGGTGACCCGTCGCGCGCAGGGCGCGCTCCGACAGGCTCAGGGCGTGTGGTTCTGCTGCTTGAGCAGGTCACGGATTTCCTGAAGCAGCACCACGTCGGCCGGCGGCGCCGCCGGTTTCTCCGCTTCGCGGCGGGTGAGCTTGTTGATGGCCTTGACCACCATGAAGATCGCGAAGGCGACGATGAAGAACTGGATCAGCACGTTGATGAACACGCCGTACTGGATCGCCACTTCGGGAATCTTCGCCGCGGCATCGCCCGGCCGAAGCACCCATTTCCAGTCGGAGAAATCGATGCCGCCGATGGCCCAGCCGAGCGGGGGCATGATGATGTTGTCCACCAGCGAGGTGACGATCTTGCTGAAGGCCGCACCGATGACCACGCCGACCGCGAGGTCGACCACGTTGCCGCGCAGGGCGAATTTCTTGAATTCCGCGATGAAGCTCATCGGATCGTTCTCCTTGGTGGGCGGTAGGGCAAGGTGTTGAACCTAGACGGACAGGTGTCAGCGCTTCGCGAAGTCAGGTTATCCGGCCTTCGAGCGTCGCGATGTCGCCGAGGCGGGCGACGAAGCGGTCACCCCGGGACAGTGCCGACACGCCGGCCGGCGTGCCGGTAAAGACGAGATCGCCGGCCTTCAGCTCGAACAGGCGCGACAGATGCGAGAGGATCTCCGGCACGCTGAATAGCATGTCGCCCAGCGTGGCCGACTGCCGCACCTGCCCGTTGACCTCGAGCGAGATCGGCGTCGCGTCGACCGGGCGCGACTGGTCGGCGGGCACCAGCGCCGACACCGGAGCGGAGTGGTCAAAGCCCTTGGCCACGTCCCAGGGGGCGCCCTTGGCCTTGGCCTGGGCCTGGAGGTCGCGGCGGGTGAGGTCCAGCCCCACGCCATAGCCCCAGACCAGCCGCGCCGCGTCGTCGGGCGACAGGTCGCTGCCGCCGGCGCCCAGCGCGACCACCATTTCCACCTCGTGATGGAGATCGTTCGTGGCCGAAGGATACGGCACGTCGTTGCCGTCGGTGACCACGGCATCGGCGGGCTTGGTGAAGAACATCGGGTTCGTCCGGTCGGGCGTGGCGCCCATTTCCTTCGCGTGGTCGGCGTAGTTGCGGCCGATGCAGAAGATCCGGCGGACGGGGAAGCGCTCGGCACGGCCGGCGACGGGAAGGCTCGGCAGGGCCGGCGGGGGGATGACGGTCGACATGCCGATAGCGTACCGGCGCCGGGTGACAGCTGTCACGGCAGATGACTGATGGCGGCAAGTGGTTCACGGTTTGCCCCGATCGCATCATCCATTCGTGGGCGACCAGGGGACAAAGAGCGCATGACTTCGAATGCCGAGCTGCTGCGGCAGCTCAAGATCGACAAGACGAACCGGGAGTCGTCCGGGGGCGGAAACGGCAAGGGCGCACGGGTCGCGTGGACCGCGATCGCCGTCGCGGTGGCGCTGGCCGTCGTGGGCGGTGGCGCGTGGCTGTGGCTGGCGCGGCGGCCCGTCGAGGTGCACACCGCCACCGCCGTGGCCCCCGCGAACGCCGCCGAGGCCAGCGCCGTGCTCCAGGCCACCGGCTACGTGACCGCGCGTCGCCAGGCGACGGTATCCGCGCAGATCACCGGCACCCTGACCCAGGTGCTGATCGAAGAGGGCGACCGGGTGAGCAAGGGCCAGGTGCTGGCCCGGCTGGAGGACAACGCCCTGCGCGCGAGCCTGCAGGCGGCCCAGGCCAACGCGGCCGCGGCGCACGCCACCGTTGCCCAGGGCGAAGCCCAGCTCGCGCAGTCGCTGCGCGACGCGGATCGGCAGGAGGCCCTGGTGGGCCGTGGCCTGGTCTCGCACCAGGCAGCCGAGCAGGCGCGCACCCAGGCCAGCACCTATCGCGCGCAGCTGCAGACCACCCGGCGCCAGGCCGGCGCGGCCGACGCCCAGGTCGGCGTGGCGCAGGTCAATCTCGACTACACGGTGGTGCGGGCGCCGTTCGACGGCGTGATCACCGACAAGGCGGCCCAGGTCGGCGAGATCGTCTCGCCGCTGTCCGCCGGCGGCGGCTTCACCCGCACCGGCGTCGGCACCATCGTCGACATGGATTCGCTGGAGATCGACGTGGACGTCAACGAGGC
>CAJYHU010000244.1 GCA_913774655.1 uncultured Luteibacter sp.
CCGTGGATGCTGCGCACGCTGGTCACCTTCACCCGCGGACTCATCGAGTCGTTGCCGCAGGCGGTGCGTTGATGCCGCTGGACCTCGGCCAGCTCTCCGGCTGGGTGGGCGGCGCCTGCTGGGCCATGGCCCGGGTCTCGGGCCTGATGCTGGTGGCGCCCGTGCTGGGCGCGTCGCTGATCCCGGCACGCATCCGCCTTGGCCTGACCGTGGTGCTGACGATGGTGCTCGCGCCGCTGGCACCGCTGGACATCAAGCCGCTGTCGGCGCAGGGCATCGAGGTGCTGGCGCAGCAGGTGCTGATCGGTGCCGCGCTCGGCTTCGTGCTCAAGCTGGTGTTCGAGGCCGTCGCCTTCGGCGGCCAGTTCGTTTCCCAGGCGATGAGCCTGGGCTTCGCCGAGGTGGTCAACCCCGGTGTCGGCGGCACCGTGCCGGTGCTGAGCCAGTTCTACACCATGCTGGTGACGCTGCTGTTCCTGGCGCTCAACGGCCACCTCCAGCTCATCGACCTGCTCGCCGACAGCTTCCGCACCTTGCCCGTGGGCACCCAGGGCATCGGCGCCGACGGCGTCTGGGGCGTGCTGGGCTTCGCGACCCACCTGTTTTCCGGCGCGGTGCGCGTGGCCTTGCCTGCGCTCACCGCGCTGCTCATCGTCAACCTGGGCTTCGGTGCGATCAGCCGCTCGGCGCCGTCGATGAACCTCTTCGCCGTCGGCTTTCCCATCACCATCTGCCTGGGCATGGTCGCCCTGTGGCTGGCCCTGCGCGGCCTGCCGGGTGCGTTCGACACCCTGCAGACCGCCGCGTGGGATGCCATGCGCCAGCGTGTCGGAGGCCGCCCATGAGCGAGGCCGCCGACAAGGAAGACCGCACCGAATCGCCCAGCGAAAAACGCCTTCGCGAGGCGCGCGAGAAGGGCGACATACCGCGATCGCGCGAGCTGTCCACCGCCGTGGTGGTGTTGTCCGGCGTGGCGACCCTGATCGCCACCCGCGACCAGATGGCCCAGCACGCGGCCAACATCATGCACGTGGGCCTGCGCTACGGCCGCGACGACATGTTCGCCGAAGACGGCCTGCGCCATGCCTTGGGCGCGGCGGCCCTGGAAGCCCTGAAGATGCTCGGCCCGGTGTTCACGGCCACCATGGTCGCCGCTATCGCGGCCCCGGCCCTGATGGGCGGACTCCATTTCTCCGGCCAGGCGCTGCTGCCCAAGTTCGATCGCCTCGACCCGATCAAGGGCTTCGGCCGCCTCGTCTCGATGAACGGGCTGGTCGAGCTGGGCAAGTCGATCCTGAAGCTGGTCTTCATCGGTGGGGCGCTGCTCTGGTTCCTGCGCAAGAGCGTGCAGGACATGTTCGCCACCGGGAGCGGCCCGGTCGGCGAGGGTATCGCCCATGCGTTCGGCCTGTTCGGCCATGCCTCGCTGATCTTCGGCTGCGCGCTGGGCCTCATCGGTCTCATCGACGCGCCGTGGCAGAAGTTCAGCTTCACCTCGAAGATGAAGATGACCAAGCAGGAGGTGAAGGACGAGCACAAGGAAAACGAGGGCAGTCCGGAGCTGAAGTCAAAGATCCGACAGATGCAGCAGCAGATGGCGCGCCGCCGGATGATGGAAGACGTGCCCACGGCGGACGTCATCGTGGCCAATCCGACCCACTTCGCCGTGGCCCTCAAATACGACGAAAACCGCATGGGAGCGCCGCGCGTGGTGGCCAAGGGCGTCGATCTGATCGCCGCCCAGATCCGCGATGTGGGCGCCGGTGCGAAGGTTCCGGTGGTCGAAGCCCCGCCGTTGGCACGAGCCTTGTATCACACGACCGACATCGGACGCGAAATCCCCGCGGCGCTGTATGTCGCGGTGGCCCAGATCCTGGCCTACGTGTTCCGTTTGAAGCAGGCGATCGCCATGGGCGACCTCCCGCCCGATCTGCCCCGGCAGGACATCGATCCTGAGCTGCTCGGGCCGTACCGCATGGATAACTGACGATGGCAGCGACGACCAATCCCAACCTCCTCGGCACGCTCCGCCAGATCGGCCGGCGCGGCGTGGCCGCGCCGCTGGCGATGCTGATCATGCTCGGCATGATGATGCTGCCGCTGCCGCCGTTCATGCTCGACCTGCTCTTCACCTTCAACATCGCGTTGTCGCTGGTGATCCTGCTGGCCACGATGTACGTGATGCGGCCGCTGGAGCTGGCGTCGTTCCCCACGGTGGTGCTGTTCGCCACCTTGCTGCGCCTGGCCCTGAACATCGCCTCCACCCGCGTGGTGCTGCTGCATGGCCACAATGGCCCGGGCGCGGCCGGCAAGGTGATCGAGGCGTTCGGCGAGTTTGTGATCGGCGGCAATTTCGCGGTGGGTTTCGTGGTGTTCGCGATCCTTACCATCATCAACTTCGTGGTGGTGACCAAGGGTGCGACCCGCGTGTCCGAAGTGACCGCCCGGTTCACCCTCGACGCCATGCCCGGCAAGCAGATGGCGATCGACGCCGATCTCAACGCCGGCCTTTTGACACAGGAGCAGGCCCGCGAGCGCCGACAGGAAGTGCGCGAGGAAGCGGACTTCTACGGCTCGATGGACGGTGCTTCCAAGTTTGTGCGCGGCGACGCCACGGCCGGCATCCTGATCCTCGCCATCAACATCATCGGCGGCTTCTTCATCGGCATGCTCCAGCACGGCCTGTCGGCCGGCGAAGCGGCGCGCACCTACACGCTGCTGACCATCGGCGACGGTCTCGTGGCGCAGGTGCCTGGCTTGATGCTCTCCATCGCCACCGCGGTGATCGTCACCCGCGTGTCCAAGTCGCAGGAGATGGGCAAGCAGGTGATGGGCCAGCTCTTCGGCCAGCCCAAGGCGTTGGCGGTGGCGGCTGCCGTGCTCGGCACCATGGGCCTCATCCCGGGCATGCCGAACCTGCCGTTCCTGATCCTCGCCGCCGTCGCCGGTTTCGGCGCGTGGAAGCTGCACCTGCGCCAGCAGGAGGCCGCCTCCGGCGTGGTCGCCGGCGCCGCCGCCCCGGGCACCGAACTGGCGCTGGAGGCCGCCCCCCCGGCCGAGCGTCTGGAACTGTCCTGGGAAGACGTCGCCCAGGTCGACACCATTGGGCTGGAAGTGGGCTATCGCCTCATCCCGCTGGTGGACAAGGCCCAGGGCGGCGAGCTGATGGCGCGGATCAAGTCGGTGCGCCGCAAGCTCTCGCAGGAACTCGGTTTCCTCGTGCCGTCGGTGCACATCCGCGACAACCTCGACCTCGCCCCGCATGGTTACCGCATTTCGCTGATGGGCGTGCCCATGGGCGAGGCTGAGATCCACACCGAGCGCATGCTCGCGATCGACCCGGGCCGCGTGCATGGCACGATCAACGGCATCGCCACCCGCGATCCGGCCTTCGGGCTGGACGCGGTGTGGATCGAGCCCGGCCTGCGCGAGCACGCGCAGACCCTCGGCTACACGGTGGTCGACCCGGCCACGGTGATCGCCACCCACCTGTCGCACATCCTTCAGAACCACGCCCACGAGCTCATCGGCCACCAGGACGTGCAACAGCTGCTCGACCGTCTCGCGCAGCAGACCCCGAAGCTGGTCGAAGACCTCGTGCCCAAGCGGCTTTCGCTCGGCGCCATCGTCAAGGTGCTGCAGAACCTGCTCGCCGAGCGCGTGCCGATCCGCAACTTCCGCGGCATCGTCGAGTCGCTGGCCGAGCACGCGGGGCAGAGCCAGGACCCGGGCGTGCTCGCCGCGGCGGTGCGCGTCACGCTGGGCCGCCAGATCGTGCAGGAAATCGCCGGCCTGGGCACCGAGGTGCCCGTCATTACTTTGGCGCCGGAACTGGAACAGATCCTCCTGCAGTCGCTGCAGGGCGGCGGTCCGGCAGGCGCGGCGGTGGAACCCGGCCTCGCCGACCGCCTCCAGCAGAGCGTGGCCGATGCCGCGCGGCGCCAGGAAGCCACCGGCGAACCGGCCGTGTTGCTCGTGTCGCCGGCCCTTCGTCCGTGGCTTGCGCGCTTTACCCGGCATGTGGCCCAAAACCTGCATGTACTTGCCTACAACGAGGTTCCCGACAACCGTCGCGTCAAGCTGGTGACGGCACTGGGACGGTAAGGGCGCCAGGCAATGAGACACCGTTCGCCGAATCGGCGGACGGACGGAACGAACATAGCGATGCGGGCATGGCCGGGCATCGCCAGAGACAGGATCGAAGGCATGAAAATCAAGCGATTCGTTGCTCCCGACATGCGCCAGGCCATGCGCCAGGTGCGCGACGAACAGGGTCCGGATGCCGTGATCCTGTCGACGCGCCGTCTCGACGACGGCATCGAGATCATCGCCGCGCTCGATTACGACGAGGCCCTCGTGCGCGAAGCGGGCTTCGCACACGACGCGCCGGCCGCCAAGGCCACGGTGGCGCCGGTGCAGGACGACCGTGCCGCGCAGCGCGCCGCGCGCATCGACCAGGCCCGCGCCGCCACGGCCGCCGCCGTCGAGCGAGCGGCCCGGGCTGACGCAGCCGTGCATTCGAATGCCCCCCAGCGTCACGCCAGCGCCGCCCTGGCCGAGAGCGTCGCCGACGTGGTGCGTGCCGCCACCGCCTCGCCGGGCAACGACGCCGCGGTGAACGGCATGCGCGCGGAGATCAACGACCTGCGCGAAATGCTCCAGGTGCAGCTCTCGGCGCTCTCGTGGAATCACATGGAGCGCGAGCAGCCGCTGCGCGCCCGCGTGCTGCGCGAACTGACCCGCCTGGGCATCGATGCCGACGTGGCCCGTGCGCTGTGCGCCGAACTGCCGTCGGCCATGACCTCCGACCAGGCGCGCTACCTGCCGTTGGGACTCATTTCGCGCAACGTGCGCATCACCGGTCGCAATTTCGACACCGTCGGCGGCGGCATCACCGCGCTGGTGGGCACCACCGGCGTGGGCAAGACCACCACCATCGCCAAGCTCGCCGCCCGCGCGGTGCTTCGCCATGGCGCCGCGAACGTGGCGCTGATCAGCACCGACCAGTATCGCGTCGGTGCCGGCGCCCAGCTGGAGCGTTACGGGCGCCTGCTCGGCGTGCGCGTGTTCAATGCCCACGACGCCACCAGCCTGCGCAACGTGCTGTTGCAGCTGCGCGGCCGCCATACGGTGCTGGTGGATACCGCCGGCCTGGCCGGTAACGATCCGAAGCTGCAGGAGCAGTTCGACACGCTCCGCGCCATGGCCGACCTGCGGGTCTGCCTGGTGCTGGCCGCCAACATGCAGTCGCAGGCGATCGATGGCGCCATCCGTGCCTACGCGCCGTTGGCGCCGCAGAGCGCGATCCTCACCAAGCTCGACGAGGCGCCGCTCATCGGCGGCGCCATCTCGGCCGTGATTCGCCACCGCCTGCCGCTGGACTACACCACCGACGGCCAGCGCGTGCCGGAGGACATCGCCTCGGCCGATGCGCGCAAGCTGGTGCTGCTGGCGGCCCAGCGGGTCAAGCAGCGCAACGACGAGCCCGATCACGCCATACTTGCCGAGCGTTTCGGCCTGTCCGCTTCCGTGCCGGTCTGACCGAGCGAGGCACTTCCATGAACATCGCTACCGCCCACACCTCCTTTTCTCCGGCAGTGACTTCCTCCATGAACACACACGTCGAAAACACCCAGGCCGCCGGACTCGAGTGGCTGTCCGACCGCCGTCCCACGCGCAGCATCGCGATCGCGGGCGGCAAGGGTGGCGTGGGCAAGACGACGGTGGCGGTCAACCTCGGCATGGCCCTGGCCATGGGCGGGCGCGACGTGCTGCTGCTGGATGCCGACCTGGGCATGGCCAACATCGACGTGCTCCTCGGCCTGCAGCCGGTGCGCCATCTGGGCCACATGCTCGAGGGCGCGTGCCGCATCGAAGACCTGGTGCTCGACGCCGCGCACGGCCTGAAGGTGATCCCGGCCACGTCGGGCACCCGCCGCATGGCCCAACTGCCGAACATCGAACATGCCGCCGTCATCCGGGCCTTCGACGAATACCCGCTGGCCCCCGAATACCTCATCGTGGACACCGCCGCCGGTATCTCGGACAGCGTGTCGATGTTCGCCGCGGCCTCGGACGAGGTGGTGGTCGTGGTGTGCGACGAGCCGGCCTCGCTCACCGACGCCTACGCGCTGATCAAGGTGCTCTCGCGCGAGTTCGCCGTGAACCGTTTCCGCATCGTGGCCAACATGGTCCGCCATGCGCAGGAGGGCCGGGCCCTCTTCGAAAAGCTTTCCCGAGTGACCAGTCGCTTTCTCGAGGTGTCCCTCGATTTCATGGGCATGGTTCCGCACGACGAATACCTGCGCCAGGCCATCCGTCGGCAGGCGGCGGTGGTCGACGCGTGGCCGAGCAGCCGATCGGCGGTCGGATTCAAGAATCTGGCCAGGTCGGTCGATACATGGGGTGAACCCGAGCCCCGCGTGCAGGGACGGATCGGCTTCTTCGCCGACCGTGCCCATCTGGGAGGAGGGTTGCCGTTGTGAGCGTAGCGAGCGAATACCTTGAAATCACTCGGGTTCCGGCGGATCAACTGGTTAAGACCCATGCGCCGCTGGTGCGCCGGATCGCCTATCACCTGATGGGCCGGCTGCCGCCGAGCGTGGATGCGAACGACCTCATGCAGGCCGGGATGATCGGGCTGCTCGAGGCCGCGAGGAATTATTCCCCGACTCGCGCGGCCAGCTTCGAGACCTATGCGGGCATCCGCATACGGGGCGCGATGCTGGACGAACTGCGCAAGACGGACTGGACCCCGCGCTCCGTCCACCGGAAGTTGCGCGAGGTGGCGGAGGTGACGAGGCAGATTGAAAACGAGACGGGTGGCGACGCCGACGACGCGGAAGTGATGAAGCGCCTGGGCATCGACGCCATGGAGTACAACCAGATCCTGGCCGACGCGGCGAGCGCGCGTTTGCTGAGCCTGACGGCGCCCGAGGGCGACGAGGGCGCGGCGATCGACGTGGCCGATCCGGACGCCACCGGGCCCGACGGACTGTTCGAGCAGGACGGCATGCGCGAGGCGCTGGCCCAGTCCATCGACGGACTGCCCGAGCGCGAGAAGCTGGTGATGTCGCTGTACTACGATGACGAGCTCAACCTGAAGGAAATCGGTGCGGTGCTGGGAGTGAGCGAATCGCGCGTGTGCCAGATCCATGGCCAGGCGCTCATTCGGCTCCGCGCTCGCATGTCAGGCTGGAAAGACAAACCCTGACGGCATTCCGGTGCCGTCGCCGGTCAAAGAAAAACGCGCAGTAGGCGGAGAGACGTTTTGGACAAGAACATGAAAATCCTGGTGGTGGACGACTTTTCCACCATGCGGCGCATCGTCAGGAACCTGTTGGTGGAGCTGGGCTTCACCAACACGCTGATCCAGGAGGCCGAAGACGGCAATGCCGCGCTCGCGCTCCTGCGCTCGCAGTCGTTCGACCTGGTGGTGACCGACTGGAACATGCCCAACATGACGGGCATCGACCTGCTCCGCGCCATCCGCGCCGACGCCAATCTCAAGGCGATGCCGGTGCTGATGGTCACGGCGGAAAACAACCGCGACCAGATCATCGCCGCGGCGCAGAGCGGCGTGAACGGCTACGTGGTCAAGCCGTTCACGGCGGTCACGCTCAAGGAAAAACTCGACAAGATTTTCGAACGTCTCGCCGCGGCGGCGGGCTGAGGAGCAGGCATGAACACGACGATTTCCGCTGGCCAGGACGTGGCCCCCGAACTGCGCGAGCTGCTCGACGCCGACGACGCCACCGCCTTCGAACAGGCGCTGGACCGCCTGATCCGTAGCCGTGAACAGCACATTTTCCTCGCCCTGGGCCACCTCGCCCGCGACCTGCACGAGTCCGCCCGCCGGCTCGCCGCCGACATCTCGCACGATGGTAACCCGGGCAACATGGGCGACGCGCGCAAGCATCTGCGCGACGTGCTCGAGATGAGCTCGCAGGCGGCCCATCGCACGCTCGACTTCAGCGAGCGACTCCGCCCGCAGGCCCAGTCGCTCGCCCGCGACGCCGACGAGGTGCTCGTGCTCGACCCGGCCGATGCGTCGTTCGCCTCCAGCGCCCGTGCGCTCGCCGTTCGCGTGGGCGACTTCGCGCAGAACTGCGACATCGGCCTGGGCGAGATGGTCGAGGCGCAGTCCTGGCAGGATCTCTCCGGTCAGCGCGTGGCCCGTGTCGAAGCCTTCATGGCCAAGGTTGAATCGTCGCTCGTCGAACTGGTGCGCCTGACCGGCTCGCTCGCCGGGGGCACCGCGCCGGCCGCGGAAAAAGTCAGCCAGGACGAAGTGGATCGCCTGCTCAGCGAATTCGGCTTCTGAGCGGCACGATGAGCGTGGAGCTGGACAACGAGCTGCTCAACGTCTTCCTGATCGAGGCGCGCGAACTGCTCGAGACCCTGGGCGAACAGCTCGTGGACCTCGAGGCCTCGCCGGGCGACGTCGACCTTCTGAACGCGGTGTTCCGTGCGTTCCATACCGTCAAGGGCGGTGCGGGCTTCCTCGGCCTGCACCCGATGGTGGAGCTGTGCCACCGCGCCGAAGACCTGCTCAACGAAGCCCGCAACGGCGCGATCGTGCTCAACGCGGGCTTCATGGACGCGTTGCTGGAGTCGCTCGACCTGCTCAACGACATGATGCGCGCCGCCGACGGCGGCGTGCCGATCGAGCCGGCCTCGCGTTCGCTGCTCGATCGCCTGCTGATCCCCGGCCGCGCCGCGTCCGCCCCGCCGGTGGCGCTGGCGACGCCGGTGTCCGCGCCGGTGGCGGCCGCGCCGGCGTCGCGGCCGCACGATCCCATCGAAGACGAAGTCGAAGCCCTGCTCGATGCCGCGCGCCCCGAGCAGGCGCCGGCGGCGGCCCCGTCGGGCACCATCAGTGACGACGAATTCGAAGCGTTGCTCGATTCGCTCTACGGTACCGGTGCGCCCGGCGCGGAGTCCGAGGCAACGGCGACACCGGCACCGGCACCCGCCCCCGTCGTCGCGGCGGCCGATCCGAACGTCATCAGCGACGACGAATTCGAAGCGTTGCTTGATTCCCTGCACGGCACCGCCGCACCGGGCGCGCATGCCGTCCCGCCGCCGCCAGCCCCCGCGCCCGTCGTCGCACCGGCGTCGGCCCCCGTCCCGACGCCTGCCGTCGTGGCCGCGCCCGCGCCGGGTCCGGTCGCGGAGACGCCGGCCCGCGGCGGCGAAAAACGCCAGGCGTCGGGGACCGACACCACCGTACGCGTCGACACTCACCGCCTCGACAACCTCGTCGACGCGGCGGGCGAGCTGGTGCTGGTGCGCAACCGCCTCACCAACCTCGCCCCGCGCGGCTCCAACGATCCGATGGAACGTGCCATCGGCGAGCTGGAGCGCGTGGCCGAAGACCTCCAGAACGCCGTGCTGCGCATGCGCATGCAGCCGGTCGGCAAGCTGTTTTCCCGTTTTCCGCGCATCGTCCGCGACCTGGCCCGTCAGCTCGGCAAAGAGATCGAGCTGGTCACCGAGGGCGAAGACACCGACATCGATCGCACCGTGGTGGAGGCCCTGGCCGACCCGCTGGTGCATCTGCTGCGCAACGCGGTCGACCACGGCATCGAGATGCCCGAGGCACGCCAGGGCGAGGGCAAGCCCCGTCAGGGCACCGTACGCCTCGCCGCGGGCCAGTATGGCGACCGCATCGTCATCACGGTCACCGACGACGGCAAGGGCATGGACCCGGAAGTGCTTCGCCGCAAGGCCGTCGAAAAGGGCCTGATGGACGCCGAGCAGGCCGCGCGGCTGGACGAGCGCGAGTGCTATGAGATCGTGTTCCGCCCGGGCTTCTCCACGGCCAGCCAGGTGTCCGACATCTCCGGTCGCGGCGTCGGCATGGACGTGGTCAAGACCAAGATCGTCGAACTCGGCGGCACGCTGTCGATCGACTCGCGCGTCGGCCACGGCAGCACGGTACGCCTGTCGGTGCCGCTCACGCTGGCGATCCTTCGCGTGCTCATGGTGCGCGTCGGCCATCGCCAGCTCTCGCTGCCGATGTCCAACGTGGCCGAAGTGTTCGAACTGGCCGACGGCCAGGTGCAGCGCCTGGACGGCCGCGTCGTCGCCAATCACCGCAACCGCGCCTTGCCGCTGGCCGATCTCGGCCGCTGGGCGGGCGTGGCGGGGAAGGGCGGTCACGTGGTGGTGGTGCAGATCGGTCACCAGACGCTGGGCTGCCTGGTCGACGAGGTGCTCGGCCGCGAAGACGTCATGGCCAAGCCGCTCGGACCCTTCCTCAAGGACGTGCCCGGCGTGGCCGGCGCGACCATCACGGGCGACGGGCGCATCTCGCTCGTGCTCGACCTGGCCGGACTGGCCGACGATGCCGGGCAGGTGCTGCCCACGCTGAGGATGGCTGTCTGACATGGATGTCGTGAGTCTCGTCGGCACGATCCTGGCCTTCGTGGTCATCATCGTGGGAACCATCCTCAAGGGCTCCAGTCTCGACGCCCTGTGGAATCCCGCCGCCTTCGTGATCGTGTTCCTCGGCACCTTCGCCGCCCTGCTCGTGCAGACGCCCGGACCCGTGCTCAAGCGCGCGTGGTCCATGCTGCCGTGGGTGTACAACCCGCCCGACATCGAGTCGGAAGACCTCGTCACGCGCATCGTGGGATGGAGCGAGATCTCCCGCCGCACCGGGCTCCTCGGGCTGGAGCCCGCGATCGAGCGCGAGACCGACCCGTTCATCCGCAAGGGGCTGCAACTGCTGGTTGACGGCACCGAGCCCGACGCGATGCGTTCGGTGCTCGAGGTGGAGGTCTACGCCCGCGAGCACACCGATCTTGAGGCGGCCAAGGTCTTCGAGAATGCCGGCACCTATTCGCCGACCATGGGCATCATCGGTGCCGTGATGGGGCTGATGGCGGTCATGCAGAACCTCGCCGATCCCAGCAAGCTCGGCCACGGCATCGCCGCCGCCTTCGTCGCGACCATCTACGGCATCGGCCTGGCCAACCTGCTGGCGTTGCCGATGTCCTCGCGCCTGAAGGGCCTGGCCCGCAAGCGCTCGCAGATGCGCGAGATGCTCGTCGAAGGCCTGGTCTCGATCGCCCAGGGCGACAACCCGCGTCACATCGAGAGCAAGCTGCAGGGGTTCCTCTCGTGAAGCGGCGCCACCACGAAGAACA
>CAJYHU010000245.1 GCA_913774655.1 uncultured Luteibacter sp.
GAGCAGGTGGCGGTCGTCGAGGTAGGCGTGCATCGGCAGCAGTTCCACCGCCGAGACCCCGAGCGAGCGGATGCCGTCCAGCACGGCCGGGGTCGCCAGGCCGGCGCAGGTGCCGCGCACGTCGTCCGGACCCGAGGGATGGCGCATGGTGTAGCCGCGCACGTGGGTCTCCATCACCACGGTCTCGTCCCAGGGCGTCTGCAGGCGCTCGTCGCCGCCCCAGTCGTAGGCTTCGTCGACCACTACCGCCTTGGGTACGAAGGGCGCGCTGTCGCGCTCGTCGAAGCTCAGGTCCTTGTCGGGGTGGCCGATGGTGTATCCGTAGAGTTCATCGCACCAGACAAGGTCGCCGATCAGTTCACGCGCGTAGGGATCGATCAGCAGCTTGTTCGGGTTGAAGCGGTGGCCCTGTGCCGGCTCGTAGGGACCGTGCACCCGGTAGCCGTAGCGCTGGCCCGGTTTCACGTCAGGCAGGTAGCCGTGCCAGATTTCGTCGGTGTATTCGGGCAGGTCGACGCGGGTTTCGTTGCCGTCGTCGTCGAACAGGCACAGCTCCACGCGGGTCGCGTGGGCAGAAAACAACGCGAAGTTGGTGCCGTCGCCGTCGTGGAACGCGCCACGCGGGAAAGGACGCCCTTCGGTCACGGTGAGGGCGGGGGAAGAAGACGGGTCAGTCATGCGCGTCGGCCGGGGCGGGGGATGGGCAAGCTTCGACGGCGGAAGGTGCATGTCGCGTGGAGGCCGCATCGGTCCGGTCTTGATCCCCGGCTCACCGCGCTCCGGACATGAAAACGCCCGGGAAGGACAAGGCCCTCCCGGGCGCGGGGACGATCAGTTGCTTTCGGTGAAGCTGATGCGCGGCGACGAACCGCCGGAGGCGGTGCAACTGCCGAGCGTCAGGTTGTTCTGCTCGTACGTGGTGCCGGCATTGCCCAGGCACGACGGGGCATTGGTCGTGCCGTCGTTGACGGCCACGTTCACCGTCACGTTGGAGCCACGGTTGAACGACACCACCGGATTGTCGCTGCCGTTGCCGAAGATGTTGAACTCGGACTGGTGCCAGATCTTGTTGATGTTGAGCGTGGTGGCGCTCTGGCTCACGCTATAGGCCCTGCCGTTGACCGAGAACGACACGGTATCGACGCCGCCGGACGTCGCCGAACCGGTCAGCTTGATGCTGCCGATGTTCGACACCGACACCAGCGGGGCGCTCACCGCGTTGCTGTTGCGATAGCACGCGTTCTGGTCGGGATACGCGTTCCAGCCCGAGGGGCAGCCGACCGAGTCGTATTCCGACGAACTGCCGGCGAAGAACCAGTCCTGGATGAACGCGACCGGGGTGCGACCGTTGCTGGAATCGCCGTCGCTGTCGGTGGAGTAAATGAACTGCTCCCAGGTCTGGCACGACGAGTAGCCGAATTGCGAGCAGGTGGTCGGATTGCTCGCGATGTCGGTGTTGATCTGCAGGGAGTAGTCGGCCACGCCGGTGGTGACACCGGTGACGCTCGGGAACGAGCCGACCGCCGAACGGGTGAGGTTGCGCGTGCGCGCGGCGTAATCGGCGCCGTTGCCCACGGTGAACACGCTATCCGCGCGCGCCGTGGTGGTATGGCCGTTACCGTTGGTGACGGCCGGCGGCACGGAAACGAACTTCGGCGGTGCCTGGCAACGCACGGCCTGCCAGCCGACGCTGGGGAACGACGAACTGAAACAGCCTTCCACCGACGGTGCCTGCTGTCGAATCGTCTCTTCCCATGACGCCATCGCCTGGGTGCGAGCCGCGGCGGCGATGTCGAACGTCTGCGACGCGGCCACCGGCGCCGACACTCCCGCGCTGACCACGCCCGCGACGATGCAGGCGCCAACCAGGTACTTCGTTCCGAACTTCTTCATGTAGCTGCCCCTTTATGAAGGTTGATGTGAACGATCGTGTTTCCCCCTGAGGAAGGGATATACCGTTCACGCCGGAACACTTACACGAAGGGCGTCACGTTTTCCCTGGTTTGCCGATTCGGCGGCTCGTAATATCTTGCGTTTGAATGGGTGCTGTGATCGCGTTCGCGCGATTTAAAGGCGCACGAACGGTTGCAGCATGCGCGCCATCCATCCCGAGAACATCAGCGGCGCATCGGTGGCCGCCACGCAGATGCACGGCACCCCGGGTGAGGTCACCGGCTGGTGTTCGATGTCGCAATCCAGGTCGGCCATGTCGCCGGGCGCGAAGTGACCGAGCCGGTCGTCGTAGGCACCGCGCAGGATCATCGTCAGTTCGTTCGACCCGTGCGTATGCATGGGCAGGCTACGACCGGGCGCCACGCGCAACAGCATCAGGTGGTCTTCGCGGACGCCCTGCGCGCGAATGTGATGGATGCCGGGGCCGATCCATTTCCAGTCGAGTTCGCGATACGAGCGACCGAAATAGGGCCACAAGGGCATGGGCAGGGCATCCGGATCGTCGGCGCGCGGTGTGGACGGCGCGGTCGCTGTCGAGGTCGACGCCGATGGCTCCGCTTTGAGCTTGGCCATGAGTCGTTCGGAAGCACCCGGCGACAGGGCGAGGCCGTCGCGCTGGCTGAGCAACTGGCCGCCGATGGCATCGGTCTGTCGCAGGCGTTCGCGGCAGGCGCCGCAGACGCTGAGATGGGCGGCGACCACGGCCGTGAACGCGCTCGACAGGCTCGCCGAGGAATACGCCATGAGCGTGGAAATGTCAGGATGATGGTGCGGTTTCACGGTGTTTTTCCCAGTGCCGCCTGCAACTTCGCGAAGGCGCGTCGCAGGCTCGACTTGACCGAGCCCAGGGGTTGTCCCAACTCCCGGGCGATCTCGCTGTGGCTCTTGGCTTCGAAGTAAGACATCCGGATCATCCGGGCCTGCTGCGGTGGAAGCTCGTTGACCGCGCGTTCGAGCCCCACGCCATCGGCGAACGACTCGGCGGGCGACTCACCCGGCGTCGCGGCAAGATCGTCCAACTGGTCGAGGGCATCCTGGATCTCGAGCCAGTGCGGTTCGTTGCGCACGCTGTCGATGTAAAGGTTGCGCGCGATGCGGAACAGCCACGTGGACACGTTGGCGCGGGCGGGATCGAACTGCGCCGCGCGACGCCACACCCGGAGCATGGCCTCCTGAACCAGTTCTTCGGCCTGCGATGGCGCGATCGACATGCCTACGAGGTAGCGCTGCAGGCGCGGCCCGAAGTGGTCGAAGATGCGCATGAACGCGTCGACGTCCTGGCGCGCCGCGACCGCCGCCATGTGCGCGGACCAGTCGGTGGTGCTGTCACGGGATACGGTCACGGACACGCGTCGGGCTGCCTCGATGGAAACGATCCTGCTCGGGACCGGGTCGGTTCGCATCATAACGCGTCGCCGTGCCCGGCACCCCGGGCGTCGGTCGTGGCCCTTCCGCGGCGTGTCACGGCCTGGATTCGGGCCATTGCTGCGGTACTTTCTTCAGATCGTTGACGTTGTAGCCCATGGCCGCCACGCGGCCCACCAGCGATGCGTATTCGGCATCGGTGATCGTCGGCGTGCGGGCCATCACCCAGACGTAGTCGCGTTTGTCGCGTGCCACGATCACGAAGCGGTAGCCCGGATCGAGCCAGGAGATAACGTATTGCGCCTTGATCGGCCAGATGAACTGCATGCCCCACACCGCGTTGTTCGTGTCGGCGTGCGGGTAGCCCTTGGCGTGCATGGTCTTCAGTTCGCCGGTCGCGGACTCCTTGCGATAGCGGAAGTCGGTGCGCACGACGCCGTCCGGTTGCAGCCGGTACGACTCGATGGCATTGACCGCGCCCTTCTCGAAGCGGCTCGGAATGGAGGCGATCACGTACCAGTCGCCCATGTAGCGGGCCACGTCCACCTGGGGCACGCGGGGCACCGTGGGCTGCGTGGAGCACGCGGCGAGGGGAAACAGGGCGAGGGCGACCTGGCCCAGGCGTGCGGTAAGGGATTTCATCGGTTCGTCTCCTCGATCAGCGGTTCGGCACGAACCGGTAGTGGGACACCATCCACTCCTGGCCATGTGCGTAGCCGAACAGTTCGGCGCACGACATCCAGAAGATCCGCCAGCGCTGGGACCACAGCTGGCCCAGTTCCTTCGAACGGTAGGCGTCCGACAGGATGCGCAGCACGTCGTCGCGGCGCTGGTCCTGGTTGGCGAGCCACGCGTTGGCCGTCCGTTCGTAATGCGTGCCATCGACGAGCCATTGCTGGTCGATGCGCAGGTGTTGCTGGAACCACAGCAGCGTGTCGGCCGCGGGCATCATGCCGCCGGTGAAGAAATGCCGGCCCATCCAGTTGTCCGACCCGTCGGTGTCGAAAAGGTAGGCCGATTGGCGGTGCACGAAGATGTGCACGAACAACGCCCCGGCGGGACGCAGCCAGCCGGCGATGCGCTCCATCAGCGAGCGGTGGTTGCGCACGTGCTCGAACATCTCGACGGAAACGCAGCGGTCGAAGCTTGCCGCCGGCCACTCGAGCGCATTGATGTCGCAGGTGACCACGCGCACGTTGCCGAGGCCGCGACGGATCGCCTCCGATTCGATATGCACCCGTTGCGAGCGCGAGTTGGACACCGCCGTGATGCGCGCATGGGGGTAACGCTCGGCCATCCACAGGGTGAGCGAGCCCCAGCCGCACCCCAGTTCGAGGATATCCTGCCCGTCGGCGAGTTGCGCGCGCTCGCCGTAGAGTTGCAGCATGGCTTCCTCGGCCTGGTCGAGCGTCTCCGTCCCGGTGGGGAAAAAGCACGACGAATACTTCAGCCGGGCACCCAGGCACTGCTGGAAAAAGGCGGTCGGCACTTCGTAATGCTGGGCGTTGGCGTCGTCGGTGTGGATGGCGAGCGGGGCCTTCGCCAGCGTCTCGATGAGCGTACGGTGGCGGGCGAGTTGCGCAGGCGCGCCACCCTCCAGGCATTCGGCCAGGCGTTGCTCGCACAGGCGGCGGATGCCGAGGCGGATCGCCGCGTCGGGCAACAGGCCGCGTTCGGCCAGACCGAGAAGGCCCGGGGCGGGGCGGTCGGCCGCCAGCGTCTGCGATTCGGCCATCGTGGCGTTCATGGGCGTTCTCCGGACGTGCGTGAGGGGGAAGGGAACCAGGGGATCAACATCGGGGTGGTGCGCTGGTAGTCGCGGTAGTCGTCGCCGCGGGACCGCACGGCCTGTGCTTCGGTGAACGGGATGCCGCTGACCCAGCGCAGGAACACGTACATCACGACGGGCCCGAGCCAGGCCAGCCAGCCCATGGGCGCACCGACCGCCAGGGCAACGTAGGCGAACCAATGCACCCATTCGAAGAAATAGTTCGGGTGGCGCGAGTACTTCCACAGGCCGCCCCGATACGTCTTGCCGTGGCGCGCCGCGTCGGTCTTGTGCCGAGCCAGCTGACGGTCGGCGATGGCTTCACCGCCGACGCTGACGATCCACAATGCCACCGCGAGCACCATCCATCCGGAAAAGGGCCGCGGATTCGCCGCGGCGGCCATGAACGGCACGGCGAACAGCAGCACGATCGCCGCCTGCGCCTGGAAAAACGCGAAAAACTTGCCTTGGTGGCCGTTCCAGTGCGAACGCAGGTAACGGTAGCGGCCATCCTCTTCTTCGCCGCGCACGCGGGTCCACAGGTGCAGGGCCAGACGCGCGGCCCATGCGCCGCCCATCGCGGCGGTCAGCAGGCGGGGAAGCACGGCGCCTTCGCCGTTCAGGGCCATCCACACGGCGGCCAGGCCCAGCCCCGCGGCCCACAGCACGTCGACGATACCGGCGTTGCAGCGCCGCCGCTGCCACAGCCAGCCGAAGGTCATGATCGTCACCATGGCCAGCGCGAGCAGCACGAAGG
>CAJYHU010000246.1 GCA_913774655.1 uncultured Luteibacter sp.
CAACGCCCCCTGCGGTGCCCACGAACGCGCGCCCGCGGGAAGCCCGCCCATGAGCGGCGGCGCCGGCCCATAATGCGTGCATGCACTGGGGCGCGAAGTGAAGACCGGCAAGGCGCTGGCAGCGCCACGTTGGGCAGTGAAGGCAATTTGATCGTGACCATCAACGGACGCGCCGCGTGGCAATCTGGAACCGCCGGCCATCCTGGTGCGTTTGTGCGCATCCAAGACGAAGGCGCGGTGTCGATCGTTCCTGTCGACGGCGTGGTTACGTCAATGCGGTGAGGCGAGCCAAAACTTTGGCAGCCTGGTCGGCCAGCTTTTCCCTGGAAGGGCGCGTAGTGTTCGAAGAACACTAAGACGCGCCCTCTCCGAGATGAACGTGGGCTTCAGTTGGCAGCCCTCCCCCGCGCCGGCTCCTTGGCGCGGCCGTGGCCTTCGTGACGTCGCCCACCCATTTGGGCAACGTCACCGGCTTCCGCCTGTCCAAGTCCTAAACGCGAAGGGCCGCGTCTACTTATTCGCGAGACATGCGCCTGACACGTACGCGAGGATGCCTCCTTCGCGACCGCCAGAGGCCCCTCATGCCCCCATATCACGATGGCGACCTGACACGCATGCGAGCATTTCGCGACTGGTGCCTCAGTGCGCTTCGGGCGAGCGGTGACTTTGACGGGGTTGACCTGTTCCACGCCCCCAACTCCCTTGCCGCCAACGACGCGATCATCGCTCCTAACCCGCGCAGACCCACGGCGGCGGTGTGGACGTGTCTGGCATCGGACGATCCCGATCATGGCTTTCTTGCGACGGTGAACCGCCTGTTCGCCACGGTGCGCGCGCAGCCGTCGCTTCGGCACTGCCGGTTCGTCCTCGCCTCGCCCGATGACTTGGGCGACCCGCGAGTGCGTGGGGTTGAGGTGTATGACGCGCGCGTGTGGCTGGAGTCCTGGGAAGGCCACCGGCGTTGGGCGGATGGCATCGGCGTGCGGCTGGGGCGCTTGCTTCAACAACGTCAGCGGATGCCCGCCGGCGCACAGGGGAAGACCACCGACATGCTGACACGCGACCTCTTCCGCTTCGTCTGCCCCGTGGGATGGTATCCGGAGCGCGATGATGTACTCGGACCCGGTGTGCGCCCGGACGCGGTACTCGCCGCCACGGCCAATGCCCCGTCCGCGGTCATGAGTATTGACGCCCGCAGGTTGATCGTCGAGTCGTGCGATCTGGGGCGCCCGGTTGGCCCCGGGGCATTCCATCGGCTGGCCGAGTACCTGCATCGAAGCGGTCCAACCACCGTCGGTGTGTTGGCCAGCCGTGGGCCCGTCGGACCTACTGCCACGGATGTCTGGCGCCGCCTCGCCGCCAGCGGCGTGCAGGTGTATCACGTCGATGACGCAATCCTGCACGCCATGCTGCGCGCCCACCTGGCCCGGCTCGAGGGCGACACCACCCGAGACCCGTGGGCTGTGATGCGTTTCGCACAAGCCTTTCCGCCTTAGTCACCGGCTCCCCAGCGCGTCGGCCTAACTCAGCCTTACCGGCCGTTGCATCAACACCGTCCCAATCGACTGCCCGCCCCCCTTGCGGGCCCGGGGGAGTCTGCTACAACGACGAGATGCCACGCAGATTTGGACCCCTTATGCTCCCCGCATCCTTCCTACGAAAATACCTCTCCCAGAACGAGTACGACCGTTTCTGTGCCGTCGCTGTGTGCCTGCTCGCGACTATGGGCATCATCTACGAATTGATGTTTCTCTTCTGAACTCTAGTCACCGTGCTCCGAGGGCAGCGACCACCACGGCAGTCAACGCAACGTCCGTTGCGATGCCGAACAAGACCGATGCCGTAGCCCAAAGCAATTCGTCCTGTCGTCCGGTGAAATCATCGACCTTCTTCAGACAGGCGATACATGCCCAGCCGAACAATGCCATCATGAGCAGTGCCATGGAGTTCTCCTATCAAGCGGTTAAATGGGACGCGCACGCGAGCGCTCGATGATCAGGCCGCAACGCCGAGCCCGAACACATCAGCTTGGGCCTCGTCGAGCAGCACAATGCGCCCACGCAACCCACCACGACGCACCGCTTTGACGAGTGCCCGCTTCGCTTTGGCGCCGTAGGCCACCAACGCCGACGGCGCGCCAGCGGAACCGACCTCCTCTCCCTTTGTCGTCACGAAGCGCAGCCGCCCCTCAAAGAAAAACACGGCGGAGGTATTCGGGTGACGCCAAACGCTCTGATGCCACATGCGCGTTTCGGTGCGCGCGAACACGAGAAGTAGGCCGTTGCCATGGTCGGCCGCGCGCGCCATCCACGTCGGACATTCCCTGCCGTAGGGCGGATTCACGAAGTAGAACTCCGTGCGATCCCAGGCCTGCCTTAGCCCGTCGTCGCGCACGGTCATCCGGCGTCGGGCCGTTGGCCACGGCTGGCACTGAGGCGAACACGGATCAACGTCCGCAAGCGATGGCATTCGACATGCCATCGCTTGCGGACGTTGATCCGTGTTCGCCTC
>CAJYHU010000247.1 GCA_913774655.1 uncultured Luteibacter sp.
CACCGCGTTCAGCCTCGTGGCGCAGTGGTGGCAGGCGCGGCGCCACGCGGCGGCGTGGTGAGCGCGGCGTCGAGCCAGGGCAGCGAGGCGTCGGTCCAGCGATGCATGCCATAACCCAACGCCAGCGCCGCCACGGTGCCCACCACCAGGTGCAACGCGGCGCGGCGTGGATCCAGGGCGGCCACGCGCACATGGCCGTCACCGTCGAGGTGCCGCATCCAGCGTTGCCAGCCGTAGAGGATCAATATGGCGAACACGCCTTGCAGCAGCGTGTCCGAATAGAGTTTCGCCTCGACGAAGATCCACGCGTACGCGATCACGGACACCAGCCCCACGGGCCAGCACCACGGGCTGCGCCGAGCCGTCAGCCATACGCCGGCCGCACTGACCAACGCCGCGCCGACCTCGAAGGGCGACAGCTCAAAGCTCATAGGTCACCGAAAGGCGCGCCAGACGCGGCATGCCGGGGAAGAGATAGCGATCGCCCCCGGAGCTGCCCGTGTCGCGCCAGTAGAACCGATCGAACACGTTGTCGACGTTGAGGCGCCACGTCAGCGCGTGGCCGCCGGCCGTCATGGCGTAACGCAGGCCCGCGTCGAACACGTGGTAGGCCGGCACGCTGACGCGGCCGTCCGGCGTCGCGACATTGCTGCCAACGTAACGCCACCCCCCGAGCAGCGCGAGACCGGGCGCGAACGGCAGGCTGTAGTCGGCATACACCGCCGTGTGCCAGCGCGGCACGTTGATCACCTGGTGGCCTTCGTACGCGGCGACGCCCGTCTGCTCGGCCCGGGCGCGGATAGCGTTGGCGCTGGCCGTCAGGCGCAGCCGATCGGTGACCTGGCCGGCGAGGTTCAGCTCCACGCCCGTATGCACCTCTTCGCCTTTCTGCACGAAGGTAAAGCCGGCGGCGCTCGCGTCCGGGGCGGCGAACTGATACGGCTGGCGGATGCGATAGACCGCCGCCTGAAGATCGAGCGCGTCGCTGAGCGCGTACTTCGCGCCGGCTTCCACCTGCCGCGAATGCAGCGGGGCGAGGGTCGCGCCGCCATTGCTCGTCCAGTACGGCGCCTGCCGTCCCAGCGCCAGCCCTTCGCCGTAGCTGACATACGTGGTCAGCGCGCTCACCGGCTGCCATAGCACCGCCGTCTGCGGCAGCGTCCGGACAAGGCGGGTATGCCGTTCGGCGGTGCCGGTCGTGTCGTAGGCGGTTTCGTCCAGGCGCACCAGGCGCGCACCGGCCAGCACCTGCCAGGCCTCGCCCAGGTGAATCCGGTCGATCGCGAACAGCGTGCGCTGCCAGCTCGTCAGCGTGCGCGCGAGCGGACCGGGCTCGTTGGGCGAGGGCGCGAACACGGGCGGCTCGCGTTCGTCGATATTGGCCGTGCCCACGTAGTCGTAGACGTAGGGGCGCTGGTCCATCGTGCGACGGAACGCGGTGGCGCCGAGGTTGAGTTCATGGTCGACGGTGCCGGTGGCGAAGCTGCCGGTGAGCACCGCGCGCACTTCGTCATTCTGCCGCGTGTCGTCGGGACTGCGGAAATCGTACACGTCGTAGTCGCCGTTGGGCGCGAAGAAATAACCCGGCGCCCCATCGGCGCACGCCGCCGCGTAGGCGCAACCATAGGCGAAGGCCACGTTGTCGTTGATCACCGTGTGACTGTGACCGGCGGAGACCTGGGCGTTCCACGTGTCGCTGAACCGGTAGTTGAAACGCAACGAGGTGTTGCTCGCATGGATGCCTACGGGCCGCTGCCACGGCTGGTAGCCGAGCAACTGCGTGCGGCTGGCATGCGCCGGAATCGTCGTGCCTCCCAGCAATTGGTAACCGGACGCCGAGCGCTGGGCGCTGGTCTGGTAGTCGGTATCCAGCAGCAGCGTGGCGTCGTCGTTGATTTTCCAGTCGGCCGCCACCGAGACGAAACTACGCCGGCCGTCGACATGGTCGATCCACGAGTGCGTCTTCTCGTTCGCCGCGTTCACGCGCATGCCGAAGGCATGCGTGAACCACGTGCCCACGTCCAGCGCCTCGTAGGTGGACCCGTGCGAGTCGGTACCGGCGGTCACCGTGTGCACGTCGGCCGCGCGCTTGCTCACGTAATTGACCAGGCCACCGGGCTCGACCACGCCGGCTTCCAGGCCACCCAGGCCCTTGAGCACCTCGACCCGCTCCTTGCCTTCCAGGGCGAGCGTCTGCTCGGCGGACATGAGCATGCCGTTGAAGCGGAAGCCGGTAGCCAGATCCAGCGGAAAACCACGGATCGAAATGTCCTGGTAGTAGCCCGCCGGCGCGTAGTTGTCATTGATCGCCGCGTCGCCACGCACGAGCTCGCTCAACGACCTCGGCTGGCGATCGTCGATCTGCGCACGCGTGATGACGGTGATGGCGGCGGGCGTATCGTGCAGCGGCGCGCTGCCGAAGCTGCCGAACGTATCCAGCTGCGAATCCGCCGCCTGATAGCCCCGGGCGGTGGTGGCATGCACGTCGATGCCGGGCAGCGTGCGCGTCTGCGGCGGGGTGGCGTCATCGGCGTGCGCCAGCGGCGCGAGGGAAAGCAGGGCGAGGGCGAGGGGCGTGCGGGTGAGGGTCATCGTCGTCTTCGTGGCAGCGGACGAAGCGACGGCGAGCCACGTGCCGGCAAACGGCATCCGCGGCTCTGCAAGCTCCCTACGCCGGTATCAACCGGATCAGGTTCCAAGGGACTCTCTCAGCCCGGCGAACGCCGGGCACCCCCGCTTCAGAACGCCTATTGAAGCACGAATCGTCAGGCCACGTGTCCAAGCGCATCCAGGAACGCGCGCCCCGGCGGCTCGGCGAACCACCGCGCGTGGCCAAGCAGGAAGGTGTACCACGCCACGTCGGCGTGATCCCGGCGCCGCGTGATGCCTTCGAAATACTCGACCTCCGAGAGGGCGAAATCCACGTGCACCAGCGGCAACAGGTCGACCAGGCCCCGCATGTCGGCCGCGCTCAGGTCGCGCCGCGAGCGATAGCCGTCGATCAGTGCGTGGGCGAGGTCTACCCGCGCGATGTCGCCCCGCGCGACATCGAGCCAGGCGATGGCGTTGCGCTCGATTGCGGTGGCGAGGTCGAACACGGCGAACGTGCGCGCGGCCAGGCCCAGGTCGAGCACGCCCGTGATGCGAGCCGCTTGCGAACGGTCGCTCCAGTAGAGGTTGGACACGTGCCAGTCGCCGTGCGTCCAGCACGCCGGGTGCGTGGTGAACGAGCGGCTTTGCCAGGGTGCCAGGGCGTCGCTCAGTTCACGGCGCCAGTCGCGCGCCTCCAGATAAGCGCGAAGATGGGGACGCCCCGCCCATCCGGCCGCCACGGCCGCGACCGGATCGTCGGCCGAGAGAATCTCCGCCCGCGCCACGAGGATATGCGTCGTGCGCTGCGGGGCCTCGTAGTCCGCGGTCGCCGCGTGCCAGTCGGCCAGCATCGCCCCGGCCGCGTAGGCATGCCTCACGCCGCCGGCTGGCGCCCATGAGTACGCATCGCGATAGGCGTCCACGCCCCGGGCCGGCGCCTGCACCTCATACACCCAGTCGCCGCGCACGAACACCGAGGCGCCCGACGCGTCACGCAGGAGATCGGGCACGGGCACGCCGCGGGCCCGCGCATGCGACGCCAGCCGATGCTCTTCGGCCAGTTGCGCCGGGGAGCGCACGCTATGGTGATGGCGCTTGACGAAGACCCTCCCCTGCGCGGTATCGACCAGCGCCGCCGCCGACAGGGGACGCGGGCTACGCCAGGCCAGCGAGACCGCCTGGCCCGCGTCCGGCACGCGCTCAAGCACCTCCACGACCTCGTGCAGCGTCAGCGGCGGCCAATCGGGCGCGAGTTCGTCGCCCGCGAGCCCGTGGGTGAGGTGTGCGTCATCGGTCATGCGCGAAGTCTAGCGGGCGCACGCGCGACGTGGGCCGCACGAACCGGATGGCGACGTTTCACCGGACGGGACAGCATGGCGCCACCTTCCGCCACCGGCATCCTCATGGCCTTTCGCATCCTCGGTCTGGACCCCTCGCCCTTCATGCCGCTCTACGGCCTGCCGTCCGACGAACTGGCACGGCGCGGCGTCCGGCGCCTCGTCGTCGACGCGTCGCCGGGTTTCCCCGACCGTGTCGAAGTGCGTGACGCGGCGCCGGGGGAGACGGTGCTCCTGCTCAACCACGTGCATCAGCCCGCCGACACGCCGTACCGCGCCAGCCATGCCATCTTCGTGCGCGAATACGCCGGGCGACGCTACGACGGCATCGATACCGTGCCGGACGCGCTACGCCGTCGCGTGCTCTCGCTTCGCGCGTTCGACGCCCATGGCGACATGGTCGACGCCGACCTCGTGGAGGGACCCGGCATCGAAGGGCTGATCGGGCGCTTGCTCGGAAACCGCAGCGTGGCCTACGTGCACGCCCATTACGCGAAGCCTGGATGTTATGCCGCCCGGATTGAACGAGCCTGACAGGGGCTACGCGCTAGCGGAGGGCCCTCACCATGCCTTCCGCCGTCCACGCGCCGAGGCAACCGCCCGCGATCCGGGCCGCCTGTTCGGCGTCGTAGCGCTGGCCGAGCCAGGTGCAGACCTCGCCGAAGCTCGCCCCGGCCAGGGCGAGGTCGAGGCACGCGGTCTCATCGGCGGTCATGCTGGCGAAGCGCGGCGAGAGACCCTCCCGCCAGACGCGCAAGCCGACACCCGCCTCCACGCCCTGTGGCACCGGCGGAGGCTGCGCGTCGCCCAAGGCGCGCCAGATCGCCGCCGCGTTGCTGCGCACCCGGCAATACCGGAGCGTCGGCACGAAGTCGAACTCCACGC
>CAJYHU010000248.1 GCA_913774655.1 uncultured Luteibacter sp.
GCCTGGTGGTCAACGACCTGGGCAACCCGTTCTTCGCCGAATTCGCCGCGGGCGCCGACGAGGCCCTCGCCCGGGCTGGCTACGTCACCCTGTTGGGCAACACCGGCGAATCGCCCGAGCGGCAGCAGGCGGTGCTCACCTCGCTGGTCGAGCACGGCCCCGCCGGCATCATCCTCTCGCCCGCGGAGGGCAGCGACGGCGAGCGCGTGCTGGCCGCCGTGGGCATGCACACGCCGCTGCTCGTGTTCAACCGCGAATTGCCCGACGACGATGGCACGCATCGCTGGGACACCCTGGAGATGGATAACGAACACGGCGCGCGCCTGGCCACCGAGCACCTGCTCGGGCTCGGCCACCGCCGCGTCGCCTTCTTCGGCGGCCACCGCGATTCGAGTTCGGTGGAACAGCGCCGTCGCGGCTACCTGGGCGCGATGCGCGACGCGGGCCTGGCGGTGGACCCGGGCTGGCTCATCGAAAGCGCACCCACCCGCCTGGAAGCCGCGCGCCAGACCGGCGCCCTGTTTGCGCGCGACCCCGCGCCGACGGCGGCGGTCTGCTACAACGACGCCGTCGCGCTGGGCCTCATGCTCGGCCTCACGCGGCGCGGACGCCGCCCCGGCGAAGATTTTGCCCTCACCGGCTTCGACGACGTCGCCGAAGCCTCGGTCTGCGTTCCGCCCCTCACCACCGTCGCGGTGGATCCCCGGGGCCTGGGGCGGCGCAGCGCCGAACTGATCCTGCAACGATTGGGCAATCCCGATACGGATACGGCCTATACGATCGCCCCGGTCCGGCTGGTGGTTCGCGAAAGCAGCTGCCCCCCGGCCTCACCCTAAAACCGATAAAGGAGCGCCCCCATGGCCACCGGCCCATTGCCTTCGCACAGCACGCCATCTTCCGCGGGTACGGGTGATACCCGTTACACCTATTTCCCGCTCGCCCTCGGCGTGATGACCACGATCTTCTTCATGTGGGGCTTCCTGACCTGCCTGAACGACATCCTCATCCCCCACCTGAAGGCCGTGTTCGAACTGAACTACGCCCAGGCGATGCTGATCCAGTTCACGTTCTTCGGCGCGTATTTCATCATGTCGCTCCCCGCCGGCAAGCTCGTCGCCGCGCTGGGCTACAAGAAGGGCATCGTGGCCGGCCTGATCATCGCCGGCATCGGCGCGGCGCTGTTCTGGCCCGCCGCCGGCATGCGCGTCTACGCGTTCTTCCTGGGCGCCCTGTTCATCCTCGCCACGGGCATCACCGTGCTGCAGGTGGCCGCCAACGCCTACGTCGCGCTGCTGGGTCCGGAAAAGACCAGCTCCAGCCGCCTCACCCTGGCCCAGGCACTGAATTCGTTCGGCACCTTCCTGGCGCCCTTCTTCGGCGGTTTCCTGATCCTGTCCAATCAGGTCAAGAGCAGCGCCGACATCGCCAAGCTGAGCGCGGCCGAACAGATCACTTACCGCGCGCAGGAAGCGTCCGCCGTGCAGGGCCCTTACATCGGCCTGGCCGTGGTGCTCGTGCTGCTGGCCGTCGGCGTCTACCTGTTCAACCTCCCGGCGCTGGAAGAAACCACCGAGAAGTCGGACGACAGCCAGCACTCGCTGATGGACGCCCTGAAGACCCCGCACGTGTTCTTCGGCGTACTCGGCATCTTCTTCTACGTGGGCGGCGAGGTGTCGATCGGCAGCTTCATGATCAACTACCTCCAGTTGCCGGACATCGGCAACATGAGCGGTGAAGTCGCCGCCAGCCACGTGGCGTTCTACTGGGGCGGCGCGATGGTCGGCCGCTTCATCGGCTCGGCGCTGCTGGCCAAGTTCTCGCCGCGCCTGCTGCTGGCCGCGTTCGCCGTCGTCAACGGCCTGCTGGTCATCACCACCATGAGCACCACCGGCACCGTCGCGGTGTACAGCATCGTCGCCATCGGCCTGTTCAACTCGATCATGTTCCCCACGATCTTCTCGCTCGGTATCGAGCGCATGGGCCCGCTCACCGGCAAGGCCTCGTCGCTGCTGATCATGGCCATCGTGGGTGGCGCGATCATCCCCTGGCTGCAGGGCATCGTCGCCGACGCGATCGGCGTGCAGCATGCCTTCTTCATCCCGCTCATCTGCTACGCCTACATCGTGTTCTACGGTCTGAGCGGTTCGAAGATCCGCAACCTGCCCGTCGCCACCCGCTGATCCCATCGCACGTCGGCGGCCGGCATCCTGCCGGCCGCCGCGCTTTTCTCCACCCTCGCCCCAAGGACACGCCGTTCGCATGTCTTCCATCCTCTGCTTCGGCGAGGCGCTGATCGATTTCCACGCACAGCCCCAGGGCGGCGCCGGTCAGCCTCCCGCCTTCGTTCCGTTCGCCGGCGGCGCGCCCGCCAACGTCGCCGTCGCGGCGGCCCTGCTCGGCGGCCAGGCCCGCTTCGCCGGGATGCTCGCGCGGGACATGTTCGGCGACTTCCTGCTCAAGAGCCTCACCGACCTGGGCGTCGGCACCGAGGACGTCGCCCGCACGGACGAGGCGCGCACCGCGCTGGCCTTCGTGGCGCACGACGACAAGGGCGATCGCAGCTTCAGCTTCTACCGTCCGCCCGCGGCCGACCTGCTGTTCCGCCCGGAGCACTTCCGGGCGAACGCGTTCGACGGGCTGGCGGTCTTCCACGTCTGCTCCAACTCGCTGACCGAATCGGCGATCGCGGCCACCACCGTCGAAGGCATGCGCCGCGCGCGTGCCGCCGGCGCCCTGGTGAGCTTCGACATGAACCTGCGTCCGGCGCTTTGGCCCCAGGGCGAAGATCCGCTCCCGCGGCTGTGGGAAGCCCTTGGCGAGGCCGACATCGTCAAGCTCAGCGCGGAGGAATTCGCCGCGGTGCACGAGGGCATGGCCGACGACGCCACGGTGCTCCGTCGGCTGTGGGAAGGCCACGCCCGCCTGCTCCTGGTCACCGATGGCGCCGGGCCGATGCGCTGGTACACCCGTGCGGGCCACGGCATCATCCAGGGCTACCGGGTGGACGCGGTCGACACCACCGCCGCGGGCGACGCGTTCGTCGGCGGCCTGCTCGCCCGCCTCGCGGCGGAGGGCGTCACGCCCGCCGGGCTGGACGCGCTGGCCGCCGACGAAGCGCACCTGGTTGGTCTGATCCGCTATGCCGCCGCCTGCGGCGCGATCACCGCCACCCGCAAGGGCTCGTTCACCGCCATCCCCAACCAGGCCGAGGTCATGGCCTTCATGGAGAAGCACGCATGACGAAGGTTCCCCTCCCCGATTTCCATGATGTCGACGTGCTCCGCCAGCACGTGGCGACCACCATGGCGTTCTACGCGCCGAACGAAGTCGACCCGAGCGGCGGCTTCTTCCAGTATTTCAAGGACGACGGCTCGGTCTACGACCGCAGCCATCGCCACCTCGTGTCGAGCACGCGTTTCGTGTTCAACCACGCGATGGCCTACCTCGAGTTCCACAAGGACGACGACAAGGCCCTGGCGATGCACGGCCTGCGCTACCTGCGTGACGTACACCGCAACCCGCAGACCGGCGGCTACGCGTGGACGATCCGCGACGGCCAGCCCGACGACCGCATGAACCACTGTTACGGCCTGGCGTTCATGCTGCTGGCCTACTCGTGCGGCGTGAAGGTGGGTTTCGACGAAGCCCGCGCCTGGCAGGACGAGATCTGGAACCTGCTCGAGCAGCGATACTGGGAGCCGGCGCACGGCCTGTACCGTGACGAGGCCGACAAAGACTGGAACTTCACCGGTTACCGCGGCCAGAACGCGAACATGCACATGACCGAGGCGATGATCGCCGCGTGGGAAGCCACCCACGACGATCGCTATCTCGATCGGGCCATGCTGCTGGCCGGGAACATGACCCAGCGCCAGGCGGGCCTCACCCCGCAGAAGCTGATCTGGGAGCACTACCACCCGGACTGGTCGATCGACTGGGAATACAACCTCGACAATCCCAAGCACCTGTTCCGCCCCTGGGGCTTCCAGCCCGGCCACCAGACCGAGTGGGCCAAGCTGCTGATGATGCTCGAGCGCTACACGAAGGGCACGCCGCGGCACCGCGACTGGCTGGTACCGACGGCGCGCCACCTGTTCGACCAGGCCCTCGCGTTCGCCTGGGACAAGGACCATGGCGGCATCGCCTACGGCTTCGCGCCCGACGGCGAGGTCTGCGACGACGACAAGTATTTCTGGGTGCAGGCCGAATCGCTGGCGGCCGCGCAGTTGCTGTTCGAAACCACCGGTGATCCCCGGTACGACCAGTGGTACGAAACCATCTGGGCCTACAGCTGGGAGCACTTCGTCGATCACCGTTATGGCGCGTGGTATCGCATCCTCACGCGCAAGAACGAGAAGTACGACGACGAGAAGAGCCCCGCCGGCAAGACCGACTACCACACGATGGGCGCGTGCTACGAAGTCATGGCGTCGTTGCGCCGGATGCAGGGCAAGGGTTGATCCCTTGCCATCGGCGTGGCCAGGCCCGCGCCGATGCCCACGGGCTAGCCTCGATCAGCGCGGCAGCGTCTGGTCGAGGCTAGCCATCGCGGCCCAGGGATCCGCCCTCAACGCCCTGGCGCGCTTGAGCGCTTTCTTCCAGTCGAACGCGGCGCCTGACCCCAGTCGGGCGATGTCGTCCCAGCGCACGGGCATCGCCACCGTTGCGCCATCGCGGGCACGCAACGACCAACCGGTGACACTCGTCGCCCCCCGCGTATTCCTCAGCCAGTCGATGAAGATCAGCCCTTCGCGGCGGGACTTGCTCGCCTGGGCGATGTAGCGATCCGGCGCATCGGCCACCATCGCGTCGGCGACGCCTTCGCAGAAGGTCTTCACCCCGTCCCACGACGGCCCCCGGCGAAACGGCGCGACCACGTGCAGGCCCTTGCCGCCCGAGGTGCGCACGAAGCTGTCCAGACCGGCATCGCCCAAGCGCGCGCGGATGTCGCGTGCGCCCGCGACCACGGCCTCCCAGGACAGGCCCGGGGCCGGGTCGAGGTCGAAGATCAGTCGGTCGGGCTTGTCCGGATCGTCGATCCGGGCGCCCCACGGATGGAACTCGAGGGTATTCATCTGCACCAGTTCGACGACGCCCGCCACGTCCTCCACGTAGATGTAGCGCGCCTGGTCGCCGTCCTTTTCCAGTAGCGTCACGGGCTTCACGTGGGCGCCAAGGGTGTCCGCGTGGTGCTTCTGGAAGAAGCAGGCGCTGCCGAGGCCACCGGGACAGCGCACCAGCGAGAGCGGCCGCCGGGACAACTCGGGCAACATCCAGGGCGCCACGGCTTCGTAATAGCCCGCCACCTCGCCCTTGGTGGGGCCGCCGGGGCCAAACACCTCGCGTTCGGGGTGAGTCACGCGCACGCCGGCTACGGTAAGCGTCGCCATGTCAGCTCGCCCGACGGCGCTTCGCGGGCGCCTTGCGCGACGTCGTCTTCTTGGCGGCCGCTTTCTTCGCCACCTTCTTCGCCGGGCTCTTCTTGGCGGACGCCTTGGCGGGTGCCTTGGCGGTCACGGTCTTGGTGGCCGGGGTCCGCTCCTTGGCGCCGATGCTCTTCTTGAGCAGGGCCATGAAATCCACCACGTTAGTGGTCGCGTTCTCGGGCGTGTGCTCGTCGTCGTCCACCGTCGTGGTGACGCCCTTGCTCTTGAGGCGCTTCTCGATCGCCTTGCGCAACTTGTCCCGGAACTCGTCCCGGTAGTCGGTAGGCTTCCATTTGCCCGACATCGATTCGATGAGGTCGACCGCCATGTCCATCTCGCGCGGCGAGATGCGGTAATCGGCGGCGGCCTTGTCGGGAAGCCCATACTCGCCGACGTCGACGATTTCGGCAGCGTAGCGCAGCAGGTTGAGCAGCAGCGCATCCCCTTGGGGATAGACGGCAGCGAGGTACTCCCTGGTGCGGATCACCACGCGGGCAATGCCGACCTTGCCGGTTTTCTTCAGCGTTTCGCGCAAAAGAACGTAGCCCTTCTCGGCCTTTTTCGCCGGCACGAGCACGTAGGGCTTCTCGTAGTAAGCGGGGGAGATGTCCTTGCCGTCCACGAAGGCGTCGATCTCCACCGTTTCGTGCGCGTCGCTGGAGGCGTGGCGGATGTCCTCTTCCTCCAGCACCACGTAGCTGCCTTTCTGGTATTCGAAGGCCTTGACGATCTCCTTCCAGGGCACCTCTTCGCCGGTGTCGGCATTAACCCGCTCGTAGCGGACCGGCGTATTGCTGCGCTGGTCGAGCATGCGGAAATGCAGGTCGTTTCGGCGCTCGCCCGACATCAGGCGGATCGGCACGTTGAGCAGGCCGAACGACAGCGTTCCGGTCCAGATGGGACGAGCCATGGGACGATCCTCGGTGTCACTGGGATTCGAGCATGGCGTCGCGGGTGTCGATGTAATGCAAAATCCGCGGGAATACCGGTCACGCCTTCAATGCGACGCCGCGCGACAACCGATCCAGATCTGCGCCGGGACGACGCGTCGGAGCGTCGCACCGCGCCCGGATACACGGCTTGCGCGAGCGCCTCGCAAAGCGACAAGGTGACCGCCGTGGCGCTACTTCCCTTCCACCACCGGCAACTCGATCGCACTCGCCATCCCCGGGGTATGCCACACCTGCTGCGTCGCCTTGACGTAATCGCCCGGCTTCGCGAAGAAGATGTTCGGCACGAACGTTTGCGGATTGCGATCGTAGAGCGGGAACCACGACGACTGCACCTGCACCATCACCCGATGCCCGGGCTGGAACGTATGGTTCACTGTCGGCAGGCCAAAGCGGTAGGCCAACGGCGTGTTGGGCGTGAGGGCTTTGGGCGTGGAAAAACTCTCCCGATAGCGGCCGCGGAAGATATCCATCGAGACGCTGAGTTCATAGCCACCCATGGTCGGCGCCGACGCATCCGTATCGGGGTACACGTCGATCAGTTTCACCACCCAGTCGCTGTCCGTACCGCTCGTGGACGCGAAAAGGTTCACCTGGGGCGCACCGGCCACGCGCAACGGTGCCTTGAGCGGCTCGGAAACGTAGGTGAGCACGTCAGGCCGCCCATCGACGAAACGCTGGTCCTGCACCAGCCACGTCGTCCACGACTGGCGGTCGGCGAAATGTACCGGGCGCGGCACGTAAGGCACCGGCTTGGCCGGATCGGACACGTAAGCGTCGTACTTCGACGCACCGTCGGTGGGCGCGTCGAACGACAGCCCGCCGTTCGCCTCGAGGTAGAGCGGACGGGTCGCTTTGGCCTGGGGCCACGCGGTGAAGCGGTCCCAGCGGTCGGCGCCCGTGTCGTAGATGAACACCGGCGGCGTGTCCGCCTTCGGCGCGCCGTCGACGAGGTACTGGTTGAAGAACGGGAGCAGCACGTCGCGCCGGAACTGCAACGCCGTGTCGCCATTCCAGTTCAGCGCACCCAGCGACGACGCGTTGTAGTTCACCTGGCTGTGCCGCCACGGGCCCATCACCAGGTAGTTCATGTCGTTGTGCCGGTCCTTCGGCTCCATCGCCTCGTAGCTGTGGATCGCACCCCACATGTCTTCCTGGTCCCACAGGCCCTGGATCCACATCGTCGGCACCTTCAGCGGTTGCCTTGCCATCTCGCGGTCGAGCGCCTGTCCTTCCCAGAAGCCGTCGTACGCGGGGTGCTCGGTGATCTTGCGCCAGAACGGAAGCTGGTCGAGCCCCGCCGCCCGCGCGTAGTCGGCGGCGGAGCCGGCGCGCAGGAAGTTGGCGTAATCGTCGTAGCCTTCGCGGGTGATCGCCTCGCCCTTGCCTCGTTTAGCGTTCTGGCCGGCGATGTAGTCGAAGTTGGTCTGGCGGAAGGCCCCGTAGTGAAACCAGTCGTCGCCCATCCAGCCATCCACCATCGGGCTTTCGGGCGCGGCCACCTTGAGCGCCGGATGCGGGTTGACCAGCGCCATGACCACGGTGAAGCCTTCGTACGACGAACCGATCATGCCGACCTTGCCGTTGGATTCGGGCACGTTCTTCACCAGCCAGTCGATCGTGTCGTAGGCGTCGGTAGAATGGTCGACTTTGGTGTCGTTGAGTGGACCGCGCAGCGGGCGGGTCATGACGTAATCGCCCTGCGAACCGTACTTGCCGCGGACGTCCTGGAACACGCGGATGTAGCCGGCGTCGACGAAGACCTCGTCGCCCTCGGGCAGCTCGTCGCGCATGCGGGCCGCGTCGCTGCGTGCCGCGCGGGCATCGGCGTTGTACGGCGTGCGGGTGAGCAGGATGGGCGCGTGCTTTGCGCCCTTGGGCACCACGATGACGGTATGCAGCTTGACGCCGTCGCGCATCGGGATCTCGACGGTACGCTTGACGTAATCGTTGGCCGTGGTCGGCGCGTCGAAGCGCGCCGGGATGTCCGGCGTCATCGGCGCCGTCTGCGCGGCGGCGAAGGACGAGGCGATCGCCAGCGAAAGCGCGAGCGAAACGAGCGTGGGGCGGCGGGAAACCGGCATGGTGACCTTCCTGAGGGAGAGAAAACCCTCCCAGCCTGCCCTATCCCGCGCGGCGCCACCTAGGCCATCGGTCATGCCCGCAGGCATGAAAAAGCCCGCCGCACCCGGGGGCGCGGCGGGCTTGGGATGAAGCGATTACTGCTGGGCGGCGGTCGAAGCGGCAGCCGGAGCAGCCGTGCCGGCGGCAGCCGGAGCGGCGGTCGAGGCGGCGGCCGGGGTGGTGTCGACCGGAGCGGCGGCGGCGGCGGTCGAGGCGGCGGCCGGAGCGGTGGAGGCGGCGGCCGGGGCGTTGGCCGAATCGTCGCTCTTGTTGCAGCCCGAAAGCATGGCGGCGGCGGCGAAGGCAAGGACGGTGATCGAAGCGAGCTTCATGATGGGAGACTCCTCATTTGTTATGTATGAAGGCAGGTGCGACGTCGGAACCCCGTCGAAACGACGAGACCCTTCCACGGCGTAATCGCCGCGCCTGACGGCGGATCAATGTAACACCCCTGGGCGCGTCCATCGGAGACGGTCACGCGGAGGACAAAACAGCGGTGAAGCGGGCCCGGCCAATGGGCAAGACACGTTCCTGCACATTTTCTGAGGAATCGCGCCGTCGCGCACGCGGCCC
>CAJYHU010000249.1 GCA_913774655.1 uncultured Luteibacter sp.
CGACACGAAGGCCAGCAGCGGCACGTGCCACGTCAGTGCCAGGACGACGGCGATGATCGTGCCGAACAGTGCGCCTTCGTAGTAGCGGGTGAGCGTCGGGGACAACGCGATGCCGCTGGCGGGCGCCGCCGACATGCCGATGTAGATCAGGTTGCTCGCCGCCTGGATCGGTCGCGGCACGGTGTTCTGCAGCACCGAGAACAGGGGCGGGAAGGCCCAGAACACGCCGGCCGCGATGTAGATCGGGGCAAGCGCGAGGATCATGCGCCGCTGGGCCTGGGGTGTGTCGAGAGGTCGTCCGTGGTGCCAGTAGGGCCGTTCGATCATCCACAGCGCCGCACCGATCGCCACGCCCGCCGCGAGCCAGGTGAACAGCAAGGCGTGGTTCAGGAATCGCCACCACATCGCGAAGACGAGCAGCATGCAGATCTGGCTCACGACCAGCCGCAGCGGGGCGTCGCGCAGGAAATGGCCGAGCATGTCGGCGTCGATGACGGTGTCGCGCCCGTCCGGTGCGTGCACTAAGGCCAAGACTGGACCCTCCCTGGAGATCGCGCCGCCCGGTGTCCTGTCGTCGTTGTGCTGCGGCCTCGGCGTTATACGGCAAAGGCCGGCACGCGTGGCAAATTTCGTTGACCTTTGCGACAGAGCGTCAAAACAAGTGAAAACGCCCGCGTGAGCGGGCGCCAAGAGACGAGCGGCCGGCCGGCCGGTTGGCGGATCAGGCGGCGAGCGTCGCGCGGTCCTGGTTGGCGGCCGTTCCTGCGGCCAGCGCGATGTCGCTGCGTGCCGCGGCGAGCGCGGCGGCCTTCGGTGCTTCGCCCATCGCCAGGCCCTCGGCCCGCACGATGCGCACGTCGGTGATGCCGAAGAAGCCGAACACCGTCTTCAGGTAGCTTTCCTGATGCTCCATCGCGTTGCCGGCGTCGCTGGTGGAGTACATCCCGCCGCGCGTCGAGGCGACGATCACGGTCTTGCCGCCGGCCAGACCGACCGGGCCCTTCTCGGTGTACTTGAACGTGCGGCCGGCCTGCGCGAGGCGGTCGATCCAGGCCTTGAGCTGGCTGGGCACCGAGAAGTTGTAGAGCGGGGCGCCGACCACGATCACGTCGGCGGCCAGGAACTGGCTTACCAGGCGTTCCGACAGAGCGTTCTCGCGGCGCTGCGCCTCGGTCGGCTCGGCCTGCAGTCCGGCCTTGATGCCGAGCGCGTCGGCGTTGAAGTGGTTGGGCGTGTCGACCGCGAGGTCGAGGTATTCGACCGTGGTCCCGGGGTGGGCGGCACGCCATTCGGCGGCAATCTCGGCCGTGAGCTGGCGCGAGACCGAATTCGTGCCGAGGACGCTGGAATCGACTTGAAGCAGCTTCATGGAGAACCTCTTTCGTTGGGTGGTTGGCGTCGCCCCGTAGGAGTGGGTTCGAGGCGGCATGGGAATAAGTCTATGGGCGCACCAATCGATCGATAAGAGGCCAAAATGGCGACTCTTTGTCCCGCCAAGAGAACAATCGAGCCCATGCAAGACCTGAACGACATGCTGTTCTTCGCCGAAGTGGCAGAGCGGGGAGGCTTCACCGCCGCCAGCAAGGCCTTGAACGTGCCCAAGTCGCGCCTGTCGCGACGGGTGGCCGAACTGGAAGGCGCGCTGGGCGTGCAGCTCCTGCAGCGCAGCACGCGACGGCTGTCGCTCACGCCGGCGGGCGAGATCTACCTGCGCCACTGCATCGCGGTGCGCGACACGGCGGAGGCCGGTGCCGAGGCCGTGGCCCAGGTGCAGAAGGAGCCGCGCGGAACGGTGCGGCTGAGCTGCCCGGTGACGCTGGCGCAAAGCAGCGTGGGGCCGATCCTGCCCATCTTCATGAAGCGCCATCCGGGCGTCACGGTCGAGATGCGGGTGCTCAACCGCCCGGTCGATCCGGTGGAGGAGGGCGTGGACATGGCCCTGCGGGTGCGCGCCGAAATCGAGAACAGCGCCACGCTGGCGGCGCGCAGCTTCAGCCGCAGCCGGCTGCTGCTGGTCGCCGCGCCGGACGTGCTGGCCCGCCGCCAGCCGTTGCAGGGGCCGGAGAACCTGGCCGGGCTGGATGCGGTGGCGATGTCGGCGGCCGATGCGCGCATCGGCACCCTGCTGGTGGGGCCCGACGGGCGCAGCTTCGTCTACACGCCCTTTCCGCGCTACCTCGCCGACGACCTGCTGACCCTGCGCTTCGCGATCCTGCAGGGCGTCGGCGCCGGGTTCATGCCCGACTACATGTGCCAGGACGACCTGCGTGCCGGACGTCTGGTGGAGGCGCTGCCCGGCTGGCATCCGCCGTCGGGCATCGTGCACGCGATGTACCCGCCGCGGCGGGCGCTGGTGCCGGCGGTGCGGCTTCTGCTGGACTTTTTTGCCGAGCACCTGCAGAAATGCGACGACGAGCTGAATCTCGGATCGAACCTGGCGGTGGTGCCCGTCTGATGGGCATGGGCAGCTATTGTTTCGATAGCACTCCATCGTTTCGTTATTCGGCTGAAGGCATATTCAAACAAGCAGATATTCGTTTGAGTTCGTAGGCGTGCTTTCGACAATCGCGGGTCCGATTGATCCACAGGAGCGCGCGACATGGCCACCTTGCGATTGGGCGACACCGCCCCCGACTTCACACAGGACTCGTCCGAAGGCCCGATCCATTTCCATGAATGGGCGGGCAATTCCTGGGTCGTCCTGTTCTCGCATCCGGCGGACTTCACGCCGGTGTGCACCACCGAGCTGGGCAAGACCGCCGCGCTGGGCGGCGAGTTCGCCAAGCGCGGCGTCAAGCCGATCGCGATCAGCGTCGACCCGGTCGACAAGCACAAGGAGTGGATCGGCGACATCAACGAAACGCAGAACACCACGGTGAACTTTCCCATCCTCGCGGATGCGGACCGCAAGGTGGCCGAGTTGTACGACCTGATCCACCCCAACGCCTCGGCCACGGCCACCGTGCGCAGCGTGTTCATCATCGACCCCAAGCACGTGGTGCGCGCCACCATCACCTACCCGGCGAGCACCGGGCGCAACTTCGACGAGATCCTGCGCGTGATCGACTCGCTGCAGCTCACCGACAGCCACAAGGTGGCCACGCCCGCCAACTGGAAGGACGGCGACGACGTGGTGATCATCCCCAGCCTGCAGGACCCGGCCGAGCTGAAGGAGCGCTTTCCCAAAGGCTGGAATGCCGTGCGGCCCTACCTGCGCCTGACGCCTCAGCCGAACAAGTAAAGCGCCGTGACGACCCCGGTCATCATCGTCCCAGGCTGGCGCGACTCCGGCCCCGGCCACTGGCAGAGCCTGTGGGCCGAGCGCATGCAGTCGGCCCGCCGCGTGGTGCAGGACGACTGGGTGTCGCCCAAGCGGGAGGCGTGGGTCGGCGCGCTGGAGCGGCTCATCCTGGCGCAGGAACAGCCGGTGGTGATCGCCGCGCACAGCCTGGGCTGCATCGCCACCGCGCACCTGGGAGAGGCGGCCGCAGCGCGCATCGCCGGCGCGCTGCTGGTGGCGCCTGCCGACCCGGAGCGCCGCGCCGCACTGAACGACTTCGCGCCGGTGCCCTGCGCGCGGCTGCCGTACCGCAGCATCGTCGTCGCGAGCAGCAACGACCCCTTCTGCCCGGTGCGCCTCGCCGGGGCCTATGCCCGCGCCTGGGGCAGCGAATTCGTCCGGATGCAAAATGCCGGCCACATCAACGTCGATTCGGGACACGGCGACTGGCCCCTGGGCCTCGCCCTCCTCGAATCCCTGACGGACGCGCCCAGCCGACTTTTCGAGGAGCGGGAAGCCGGGCGCCAGAGTTTCGAAACCTTCACATCACCATGACTTCCAGAATCAAGAACATCGCCGCCGCGCTCATCGTCGCCTCGTCGGCCATCGCCGGCTCGGCGTGGGCGCAGAACCAGCTCCTGAACGTCTCCTACGACGTGGCGCGCGAGTTCTACAAGGATTACAACGCCGCCTTCGTCGCGCATTACAAGAAGACGAAGGGCGTCGATGTGAAGATCGACCAGTCGCATGCCGGCTCCAGCGCCCAGGCACGCGCCGTGGCCGACGGCCTGGACGCGGACGTGGTGACGATGAACACCAGCACCGACATCGAGTTCCTCGCCGACAAGGGCGTGGTGGCCAAGGACTGGGCCAAGCGCTTCCCCGACAACGCGGCCCCGACCACCTCGACCATGCTGTTCCTGGTGCGCAACGGCAATCCCAAGGGCATCAAGGATTGGGAAGACCTGGTCAAGCCCGGCGTGCAGGTCGTGATCGTCAACCCCAAGACCGGCGGCAACGGCCGCTACGCCTACCTGGCCGCATGGGGCTACGTGAAGAAGAAGGGCGGTACCGACGCCCAGGCCGCCGAGTTCGTCGGCAAGCTGTTCAAGAACGTGCCGGTGCTGGCGCGCGGCGG
>CAJYHU010000250.1 GCA_913774655.1 uncultured Luteibacter sp.
CCGGCGTCGCTGACCGCCGACGGCCGGGCCTGGCTCGACCATCCCGACGAGGCCTCCCTCGCGGGGGATCTGGCCTGGCTGGCCGCCGCCGATCACCGCCTGCTCCGCTGCACCGACGAGGATTTCCCGCCCCAGCTCGAGGCGATGCCCGACCCGCCCGCGGCGCTGTTCGTGAAGGGCGACGCCGCTCTCCTGCTGCGACCGCAGGTCGCCATCGTCGGCGCCCGCCAGGCCCAGGCGCCGGGGCTGGCCAACGCCGCCCGCTTCGCCGCCGCCCTCGCGTCCGGCGGGCTGCTGGTCACCAGCGGCCTCGCCGACGGGGTGGACGGCGCGGCACATGCGGCGGCCCTGGACGCCGGGGAGCCGACCGTGGCCGTCATCGGCACCGGTCCGGACCGCGTCTATCCGCGCAAGCACCACGCCCTGGCCCAGCGTATCGCCGAATCGGGCGCCATCGTCAGCGAATACCCGCCCGGCACGCACGCCCTGGCCTATCACTTCCCCCAGCGCAACCGGATCATCGCGGGTCTGTCGCTGGGCGTCCTGGTGATCGAGGCCGGGGTGAAGTCCGGTTCGCTGATCACGGCCCGCCAGGCGGGCGAGCAGGGGCGCGAGGTGTTCGCGCTGCCGGGGTCCATCCACAACCCCCTGGCCGAGGGTTGCCATGCCCTGATCGGCGATGGCGCCCGCCTGGTCCAGCGGCCGGAGGAGATCCTCGCCGCGCTGGCGCCGGCCGCCATGGAACTGGGGGCGGAGCTGCGCGCCCGCCTGGAGCGGGCTCCCGCGCGGCCGCCCAGCCGTCGCGGGCAGGGCGTGGACTGGCGCCTGGACGACGAATATCGCCGCCTGCTCGACGCCATGGGTTACGATCCCGCTCCCCTGGACGCCCTGGTGGGCGCCACCGGGCTCTCCCCCGGAGCCCTGTCGTCGATGCTCCTCATGCTGGAGCTCGAGGGCGAGGTCGCACCGCTGCCCGGAAACCGCTACCAGCGGGTGGTTTAGGGCTCGCCGCTTGACAGCCATCACGGCGGTGTGTTTCCAACTAAATATATTCATAACGCCGGTCCCCCCGACCCGCGGTCTTCGGAATCGATCAACGCATGGCAAAGAACCTCCTCATCGTCGAGTCGCCGGCCAAGGCCAAGACGATCAACAAGTACCTGGGCGCCGATTTCCAGGTGCTGGCTTCGTACGGTCACGTGCGTGACCTGCGGCCCAAGGAGGGCGCGGTCGATCCGGAACACGGCTTCGCCATGGCCTACGAGGTCATCGACCGCAACGAGAAGCACGTCGACGCGATCGCCAAGGCGGCCAGCAAGGCCAGCAGCATCTACCTGGCGACCGACTTGGATCGCGAAGGCGAGGCGATCTCCTGGCACATCAGCGAGATCCTCAAGGAGCGCGGCCTGCTCGACGGCAAGGATGTCCAACGCGTGGTCTTCAGCGAAATCACGCCCAAGGCCATCAAGGAGGCCGTGGCCAACCCGCGTAAGCTGTCGCACGACCTGGTCGACGCCCAGCAGGCCCGTCGCGCCCTCGATTACCTGGTGGGCTTCAACCTCTCGCCGGTGCTGTGGCGCAAGGTGCAGCGGGGCCTCTCCGCCGGTCGCGTCCAGTCGCCGGCGTTGCGCATGATCGTCGAGCGCGAACTGGAGATCGAAGCCTTCAAGGCGCGCGAATACTGGACGGTCCAGGCCAGCCTGGCGCACCCGGAAGGCGCCTTCGAGGCGCGCCTGGTCAAATTGCACGGCAAGAAGTTCGAGCAGTTCGACCTCACCAACGAGCGCGATGCCCTCGCCGCCCGCGATGCCCTCACCCGGGCCGCCGGCGGGCGTTTCACCGTGGGCGAAGTCACCAGCCGCGAGCGCAAGCGCCGCCCGGCACCGCCGTTCACCACCTCCACCCTGCAGCAGGAGGCGGCCCGCAAGCTCGGCTTCTCCACGAGCCGCACCATGCGCGTGGCGCAGGGCCTCTACGAAGGCGTGTCGCTGGGCAGCGAGGGCAATGTCGGCCTGATCACCTACATGCGTACCGACTCGGTCGCGCTCTCGGACGACGCCGTGGCCGAACTGCGTGACCTCATCGGCCGCGATTACGGTCGCAAGGCGCTGCCGGACGGCCCGCAGGTCTACAAGTCCAAGTCGAAGAACGCGCAGGAGGCCCATGAGGCCGTGCGCCCGACCTCGGCGATGCGTGTGCCGCGCAGCGTGGCGTCGTTCCTCAACGACGACCAGCGCAAGCTCTACGAGCTCATCTGGAAGCGCACCGTGGCGTGCCAGATGATCCACGCCACGCTCAACACCGTGTCGGTGGAGTTCCCGGTCGAGGATTCGGCCTTCCGTGCCAGCGGTACCACCGTGGTCGACCCCGGCTTCCTCGCCGTCTACGAAGAAGGCCGCGACCAGAAAAACGACGACGACGACGAACAGCGTCGCCTGCCTCGCCTGGCCCAGGGCGACGTGGTGCCGGTCTCGGCCATCGAAGCCGACCAGCATTTCACCGAGCCGCCGCCGCGCTTCTCCGAAGCGAGCCTGGTGAAGACGCTCGAGGAATACGGCATCGGGCGTCCGTCCACCTACGCCAGCATCATCCAGGTGCTCATCAGCCGCGAGTACGTGCTGCTCGAAAATCGCCGTTTCCGTCCGACCGACGTCGGTCGCGCGGTGAGCCAGTTCCTTTCCGGCCACTTCACGCAATACGTCGATTACGACTTCACCGCGCGCCTGGAAGACGAACTGGACGCGGTCAGCCGCGGCGAAGAGCAATGGGTGCCGTTGCTCGAGCGCTTCTGGCAGCCGTTCAAGACGCTGGTCGACGACAAGACCGAAACCGTCGACCGCAGCGAAGCCACGGGCGCGCGCGAACTCGGCGACGACCCGAAGACCGGCAAGCCGGTGTCGGTGCGCCTGGGGCGCTACGGTGCCTATGCGCAGATCGGCAGCAAGGACGACGACGACAAGCCCACCTACGCGAGCCTGCGTCCCGGCCAGAGCATGCACACCATCACGCTCGAAGAGGCGATGGAGCTGTTCAAGCTGCCGCGTCACCTCGGCCAGTCCGACGCCGGCGAGGACGTGACCGTCGGTGTCGGCCGCTTCGGCCCGTTCGTGAAGCAGGGCAGCACCTATGCCTCGCTCAAGGCCGAAGACGATCCCTACACGATCGAACTGCCGCGGGCGTTACAGCTCGTGCAGGAAAAACTCGAAGCCATCGCCAACCGCATCATCCTCGACTTCGGCAACGGCGTGCAGGTGCTCAACGGCCGCTACGGCCCGTACATCACCGACGGCGAGAAGAACGCGCGCATCCCGAAGGATCGCGAGCCCAAGACGCTGACCGACGCCGAATGCGCCGAACTGCTCGCCGCCGCGCCGGTGAAGAAGCCTCGCGGTGGCAAAGCCACCAAGAAGACCGCCACGAAGAAGGCCTCGGCGAAGAAAGCCGTCGCCAAGGATGCGGCCGTGACGAAGACGGCCGCGAAGAAGACCGTGGCCAAGAAGACCGCGGCCAAGAAGACCGCGGCCAAGAAGGCGGCCGCCAAGAAAACGGCGAAGAAAGCCACGGCCAAGAAAGCCGCGGCGAAGAAGGTCGCCACCAAGAAAGCCGCGACCGCCAAGCGCGCCGACTGACATGCGCCGCTTCGACGATCACACCCTCGAGGCGGCCGCCGCGCTCCTGCGCCAAGGCGGTGTGTTGGCCTATCCGACCGAAGCGGTCTACGGGCTCGGTTGCGATCCGCACGACCGCGACGCCTTCGAGCGTCTGTTCGCGCTCAAGGGGCGCCCCGCCACGCAGGGCGTGCTGCTGATCGCCGCCGCGTTTTCCCAGGTCGAGCCGTACATCGATCTCGCCGCCGTCCCCGCCGACGTACTGGCGAAGGTGCGCGCCTCCTGGCCGGGCCCGAACACCTGGGTGTTTCCGCGTAGCGCGAAGGTGCCCGACTGGGTTGCCGGCGCCCATGCCGGCATCGCCCTGCGCGTGACCGCCCATGCGCCGGCGGCGGCGCTCTGCCGGGCCTACGGCGCGCCGCTGGTATCCACCAGCGCCAACCCCCACGGGCACCCGCCGGCGCGCGACGTCGCCACGCTGGAGCGCTATTTCGGCGACCGTCTCGACGCCGCCCTGGATGCGCCCCTGGGCGGCCTGGACCGGCCCACGGTGATTCGCGACGCGCTCTCAGGCACTATCATCCGCGCCTGAGAGGGGGAATCACGCTTTGTCCATCGTCCAAGAGATCCTGGAGCGCCCGGTCGCTCCGTCATTGCCGCTGCTCGTGGGCTCGCCGTCGCGGGCGGTCGCCTGGCGTGCCGGCGAACCGGTGCTGGCGGGCGAGTTTCTCGCCCACGTGCGACTCGTCGCTGAGGCGCTGCCGGACGCCGTCGGTGCGGTGAACCTGTGCGAAGACCGCTACGCCTTCCTCGTCGCCTTCGCCGCGCTGGCGATCCGCGGCCAGTTCAACCTGCTGCCCCCGTCGCGCGCGCCGCATGCGGTCGACGAGGTGATGGCGCATCATCCGGGCGCCTACGCCATCGGCGACCTGGCGCTGGATCCGGCGCCCGCGGGCTACCTGCGCATGCCGCCCCTGGAGCGCATGGCGCCGGCCTACGGCGACATGCCGCTGTTGTCCGCCGACACCGTGGTCGCCATCGGCTACACCTCCGGCTCCACCGGCAAGCCCAAGCCCAACGTGAAGACCTGGGGCTCGTTCGTGGCCAGCAACGCGGGCAATGCGCGCATGCTGTGTGCCGAGGTGGGACCGGTCTTCCACACCGTCGCCACCGTACCGCCCCAGCACATGTACGGCATGGAGATGTCCGTGATGTTGCCGCTGCAGTCCGACGTGGGCATCCACGCCGGCCGGCCGTTCTTCCCCGCCGACGTCGCCACCTCGCTCGCCGAGTTGCCCGAGCCGCGGGTGCTGGTCACCACTCCGGTGCACCTGCGTGCGCTGGTCGAGTCCGGCATCACCTTGCCGCCGCTCGCCGCCTTCGTCTCGGCCACGGCGCCGATGCCGGTCGAACTCGCCTCGGCCGCGCAGGCCCGGTTTGGCGCTCCGTTGTGCGAGGTGTTCGGTTCGACCGAAACCTGCGTGTTCGCCAGCCGGCGCACGGCCACGGAAGACGCGTGGACGCTCTACGAGGGCACCGTGCTGCATCCGCAGCCCGACGGCACCCTGGTGGAGGCGCCGCAGCTGTCCGAGCCGGTGGTGCTGGCCGACATCGTCACCCTCCACGACGACGGCCGGCGTTTCCGGCTCTGCGGCCGCAATACCGACCTGCTCGAAATCGCCGGCAAGCGCGCGTCGCTGGGCGACCTCAACCGGCGCCTGATGGCGATCGACGGCGTGCGCGACGGGGTGCTGTTCCAGCTCGATGACGCCGACGCGTCCGGCGTGCGTCGCATCGCCGGCCTCGTGGTGGCTCCGGGGCTGACCGAGCAGCAGGTGCTCGTGGCGCTGCGTGCCGCGATGGACCCGGTCTTCCTGCCCCGGCCGCTGCGCATGGTGGCGGTGCTGCCGCGCAACGAGACCGGCAAGCTGCCCCGCGCCGAACTGATGGCGCTGATCCGCCCGGCCCTCTGAGACCGGCTCGCCCGTCGGCGGCGCGTGCCGTCGGCGGCGGGTAGAATGCGCGATTCCCCGATCCTGGAGTCACGGCATGAAAGTCCTCGTCATCGGCAGCGGCGGTCGCGAACACGCGCTGGCCTGGAAGCTCGCGCAGTCCCCGCGCGTGGACGAGGTGATCGTGGCGCCGGGCAACGCCGGCACCGCGCATGAGCCGAGGCTGCGCAACGAGGTGGTGGCCGTGACCGACATCGACGGGCTCGTGGCGCTGGCGCGGCGCGAGGCGGTCGGCCTCACCGTGGTCGGTCCCGAAGTGCCCCTGGTGGCCGGCGTCGTCGACCGCTTCACCGCCGAAGGGCTGCGTTGCTTCGGTCCCCGCGCGGCGGCGGCCCAACTGGAAGGCAGCAAGGCCTTCGCGAAGGATTTCCTCGCCCGCCATGGCATTCCCACCGCGCACTACGCGGTGTTTACCGATCTTGAGCCTGCGCTGGCCCACGTGCGCGCGAAGGGCGCACCCATCGTGATCAAGGCCGACGGACTCGCCGCAGGCAAGGGCGTCGTCGTGGCGATGACACGCGACGAGGCCGAAGCGGCCCTCACCGACATGCTAGGCGGCAAGGCGTTCGGTGACGCCTCGTCGCGAGTGGTGGTCGAGGAATTCCTCGATGGCGAAGAAGCCAGCTTCATCGTCATCGCCGACGGCACGCGCGCATTGCCGATGGCCACGAGCCAGGATCACAAGCGCCGCGACGACGGCGACCTGGGGCCGAATACCGGCGGCATGGGCGCCTATTCGCCGGCGCCGGTGGTCACCGAGGCGGTTTCCGCGCGGGTGATGCGCGAGATCATCGAGCCCACCCTCGCGGGCATGGCGAAGGACGGCGCGCCCTTCACCGGCTTCCTCTATGCGGGGCTGATGATCGATCGCGACGGCACGCCGAAGGTGATCGAATTCAACGTGCGTTTCGGCGATCCGGAAACCCAGCCGATCATGCTGCGCCTGCGCTCTGACCTGGTCGACCTCGTCGAGGCGGCGCTCGACGGCGACGTGGGCCGCGTGCAGGCGGCGTGGGACGATCGACCCGCGCTTGGCGTGGTGATCGCCGCGGGCGGCTACCCGGGCAAGGTGCGTGGCGGCGACGTCATCACGGGTGCCGATGCCGATACCGGTGCCGACGTGAAAGTATTCCACGCCGGCACCGCCAGCGATGCGCAGGGCCGGCCCGTGACGGCCGGTGGTCGCGTGCTGACGATCTGCGCCCTGGGCGACGATCTCTTGCAGGCGCGTGCGAAGGCCTACGCAGCGGCCGAACGCATCCATTTCGCCGACGCGTTCTATCGGCGCGACATCGCCCACCGCGCGCTGTCGCGCGGCTGAGGTGCCCCCTGTCGTTTCGGCTAAACTCGGCCGAAACGACAGGAACGACCCACGGCATGTCCCAGTTCTCGCTGCTCGGCACGCGTCGCTTCGCACCCTTTTTCTGGACACAGGCGCTGGGCGCCTTCAACGACAACGCGTTCCGCAACGCGATGGTCATGCTGGTCGCGTTTCAGCTGGGCCTGCCCGATGCGCAGATCTCGCTCTACACCAATCTCGCGCCGGCCTTGTTCATCCTGCCGTATTTTCTCTTCTCGGCCACGGCGGGACAGCTCGCGGAAAAGTTTGAGAAAACACGCATCATCCGCGTCGTGAAGCTGTTCGAAATCGCCGCGATGGCGATCGCCGCGGTCGGTTTTCTCACGCACCACGTATCGCTGCTGCTCGTGGTGCTGTTCCTGATGGGTGTGCATTCGACGGTGTTCGGCCCGATCAAGTATTCGATCCTGCCGCAGGCGTTGGATCGCCGCGAACTGGTCGGTGGCAACGCACTGGTGGAGACGGGGACGCAGCTGGCGATGCTCGTCGGCATGATCCTCGGCAACTCATTGATGCTGATCGCCGGCTACGGCACCCTGGCCGCGTCGATCGCCACGATCGTCATCGCCGTGGCGGGCTACCTCGCCTCGCGCGCGATACCGGTGGCGCCTGCCACCGCACCGCAACTGACGTTCAACGCCAACCCGTTCAGCGAAACCTGGCGGGTACTGAAACTCACGCAGGCGGATCGCGCGGTGTGGAATGCCGTGCTCGGCATCTCGTGGTTCTGGTTCTTCGGCACGGTGATGATCGCGCAGTTGCCGAACTACACGCGTCACGTGCTCGGTGGCGACGGCTCGGTCAATACGCTGGCGCTCACGTTGTTTTCGTTGGGCACGGGCATCGGCTCGCTGCTCTGCGAGCGTCTTTCGAATCGGCGCGTGGAAATCGGGCTGGTGCCGATGGGCGCGTTCGGCCTGACGGTGTTCGCCGTCGATCTGTTTTTCGCGCGTCCGTCGGTCGCCTCCGGCGCGACGCTCGACTGGTGGGGCTTTCTCACCGCACCAGGCGCGTGGCGCGTGGCGCTCGACCTGGGCATGATCGGCGCCTTCGCCGGCTTCTACGTGGTGCCGCTGTTCGCCTTCGTGCAGAGCCGCACGCCCCGCGACCGCCTGTCGCGGGTGATCGCGGGCAACAACATCGTCAACGCGTTGTTGATCTGCGCCGCGTCGGGCTTCGGCATTGGCCTGACGGCGCTCGGCCTCGCGACGCCGACCATCTTTCTCGTCACCGGCCTGATCAACATCGCCGTCGCGGTGTACATCTTCACGCTGGTGCCCGAGTTTCCGATGCGCTTCATCACCTGGGTGCTGGTCAACACGCTCTACCGGGTGCGCGTGGACGGTCTGAAGCAGGTCCCCGAGGAGGGCGCCGCCCTGGTGGTGTGCAACCACGTGAGCTTCATGGATCCGTTGATCCTGATGGCTTCGGTGCGCCGGCCGATGCGCTTCGTGATGTACTACAAGATCTTCAACATTCCCGTCCTGAAGTTCGTGTTCCGCACGGCGAAAGCCATCCCGATCGCAGGCCGCAACGAAGACCCCGCGCTGATGGATGCCGCGTTCGATCGCATCGACGAAGCGCTGGCCGCTGGCGACGTCGTATGTATCTTCCCGGAGGGCGGGCTCACGCGTGACGGCGGCATCGCGCCGTTCCGACCGGGCGTCGAACGCATCCTTGCGCGACGTCCCGTGCCGGTCGTGCCGCTGGCGCTGCGCGGCATGTGGGGCAGCATCTTCAGTCGTCGCGACAGCGCCCTGCATCGCGCGCGCCTGCCACGGCGCTTCTGGTCGCGCATCGAGTTGGTGGGTGGCGAGCCCGTGCCGGCTACCGAGGCCAGCGCGGCCGCGCTTCAGGCGCGGGTCGAGGCGCTGCGCGGCGACATGCCCTGAGCCAGGCGCTGGCGGTCAGGCGAACCAGGCGCCGAGCACGATCATCGCCACCACCGCCAGCCATACCACCAACACGCGCCGAATCACCCGGCGCGCGTCTTCGAGTTCGGCGAGGGGATCGCTGACGTCCTGCACGTAGCCGTCGCCGGCTTCGACGTCGGCATCGACGCCCGCCCGTGCCACGGCACCGAGGAAATCGGGCTCAAGTCGCGTACGTGGGCTGCCCGAATGCTGGTGCCAGTGCTTCCACGCGCCGACCACGGCGTCAAAGTCGGACACCAGGGCCATGGCGAACACCATCAACTGGGCGGGAACCCAGTCCAGCGTGTCGGCGACGCGGCGCGCGGCCTGGCGGGTGGCGGTATCCAATGCGAGCGTGGCGTCACGTCCCAGGCTCTGGGCCAGGCGATAGCCCAGCGCGCCGACGGGGCCGAGTACGAAGAACCAGAACAGCACGCCGAAGCGACGCCGCAACGCCGCATAGAACGCGGCTTCCACCAATGCCGGGGCGAACCAGGGCAGCGGTTGTTCGTCATGCTGGAGGCGAAGCACGGCCTCGTCGCGACGAAGCGTGTCCGAGGCACGCAGGACGCCGTCGATATCGGCCTCGATCTCACGAGGCCCCAACGTGTAGACCAGCACGAGCAGCGCGAAGACGAACCAGGCGATGTCGAAGAAGGGCAGGGCCTTGAGGACGCCCGCGATCAGGGCGCAGGCCACGACCGGCACGAGCAGCACCACCGCGACGCGACCCGGTCCGGTGAGGTCGCCCAGCCGGTTCACCCAGGCACGGAACCAGCGTTCGTCACGCCAGCGAGAAAGCCGCGGCACGCTCCAGCAGATGACCAGGGCGACGAGAACGGCGAGAAGGCGTAGGGCCATGGCTTGGGAAGGATCCGCGTGTCGTTGGACCGATTGTAGGCGATGGACGGTGGGTTGTTCAGGGCCTCGGCGGGGCGGAGGCGACGAGGTCGTCGAGGTCCACGCCGCGTCGCGCGAGCCAATGCGCGATGAGCCGGTAGGACACCGACAGCGGCGGGGGAACGTCGAGGCGACCGTCGGCCATGCCGCGCACGATGTCGTCCACGGTGAACCAGCGCGCGTCCTCGAGTTCGTCGTCGCGAAGGCGGATCTCGCGGGTGCGTGCCGTGGCGGTGAATCCGACCATCAGCGAGGCCGGCATCGGCCAGGGCTGCGACGAGTGGTAGGTGGCGTGCGAGACCTCCACGCCGGACTCCTCGCGCACCTCGCGGCGGACGGCGTCCTCCAGCGACTCGCCCGGTTCGATGAACCCGGCCAGGGTGGAATAGCGCCCATCGGGCCAGCCGCGTTGGCGGCCGAGCAGGCAGGCGTCGCCGTATTCGACGATCACGATGATCGCGGCGTCGGTCCGGGGAAAATGCAGGTGCTCGACGTCGGGGTTCGTGCATTGCACGCGATGGCCGCTGGAGACGACCAGCGTCGGCGCGCCGCACTGGCTGCAGAACCGCGTCTGCCGCTGCCAGTGCAGGATGCCCTTGGCGAACGCGAACAGGCCGGCGTCGAAGGCGGAAAACAGCAGGCCCGCCTCGCGCAGCGACATGCGCCGTGCCCCGGTCAGACGCGCGAACAACGCGGCGTGCGCCTCATCGAGCGCGAGGGTGAACCAGGCCGAGCCGTCGGCGAGCCCGAGCAGGGTGGAAGGCACGTCGCCGAAGCGCTCGGCGCGCAACGTCGAGGTCATCCAGGCCGGCACGTCGGCGTCGGGCTGAACGAAGGCGTTGCCTTCGGTATCCAGCACGAGGAAACGCGTATCGGAGGCGCGTTCGGTCTCTTCCACCCAGAGCCGATCGTCGCGGCGCTCGGCCATGCGATCGATGTCCAGCCCGGCGAAGACGTTCTGGCGGGCGCGCGTCGCCGCCGCCGCCGCGTCGCGTTCGGACGATACGCTCATGCGTTGCGGCTCACGCGCTGAACGACGAACCGCAGCCGCAGGTCGTCTTCGCATTGGGGTTGCGTATGACGAACTGCGAGCCACTGAACGACTCGGTGTAGTCGATCTCGGCGCCGGTGAGGTACTGCAGCGACAGCGGATCGACCAGCAGGGTGACGCCGTCGCGCGAGATGGCGAGGTCGTCTTCAGCCTGATCTTCGTCAAAGGTGAAGCCGTACTGGAAACCCGAGCAACCGCCGCCGCTGATGTACACGCGCAGCTTGAGCGAGGGGTTGCCTTCTTCCTCGATCAGCTCGTGCACCTTGCGGGCGGCCGCCTCGGTGAAGACCAGTGGCGCGCCGGCCGACCGGTAATCCGGCGCCGGGGCGGTGGGAGCCATGGGAAAGGGATTGTTCATGCACCCATGATGGCGCCGATCCGTGTCAGGTCAAGCCTCCGGAAGGGCCGGCGTGTCGCGGCGGGGGCCTTCGGCCAGTTGGCGCACCGTGGGAGGCGCCTGGTGGATCATCTTTCCGTTGACCCGGGCGCCGGCCGCGATCTCCAGCACCTGGTAACGGACGTCGCCGTCGATGCACGCCAGGGCGGCCAGTTCCAGGCGCTCGTTGACCTCGATATCGCCGGTGACGTGGCCATTGACGATGGCGTGGGGTACCTCCACCCGGCCGATGACGCGCCCCGTCTCGCTGATCGTGAGCACGCCGTCGGTGCCCCTGGCGTGGATCGCGCCTTCCACCGTGCCGTCCAGGTGCAGCGCGCCGCTGAACTCGACGTCGCCGCGCAGAGTGACGCCGCGGGCGATGAGGCTGGTCGCCGTCGCGTTCACCGTGGGGCCCTGGTGCTTCCGTTTAGCGCTGAACATCGTCGATCTCCTCGTTTCGGGTGGCATCGGCCCAGGGCACGGTGGCGTCGACGCGGGTGCCATCGGCGGCGGTGGCGGCCAGGCGCATCCGCGTGGGCTGGAATCCGCGGGGGAGGGTAAAGCTGCCTTGCACCTGCTGGAAATACTTGAATGAACACGGCAGGGCCTGATGGTCGCCGGCCAGGCCCAGTGCGGCGCCGTCGAGCGTGGCCACCGCGTTGCCCTGGATGCCTTCGACGCTCAGCTGCAGGGTGCCGCGGATGACCTCGCCCCGGCGCGCGTTCTGGGTGAGCGTGACGGTGAGGTTCCATGCCTGCGGCGAATCCTTGACCGGGGTGCTGCGCACCCCTTGGATACGGAGGCCTTCGCGTTGGCCGTTGCCGCCCACCAGCCGCGCGTAGAAGGCGAGGTCGGCGCGCAAGCCGCTGATCTCTTCGTCGCGTTCGGCGAGGTTGCGCTTGAGTTCGCGCGTGGCCACGTCGCCCACCTGGGCGGCGCCTTCGAGGATGGCCGCGCGCTGCCGCAGCGCCTCGTTGTCGGCCAGCAGGCGACGCGTATCGGTGCGGTCCGGGGCGGTCGGCCCCGAGGGCCGGCGTGTCGCCCATGTGCCCAGGCCCGCCGCGATCATCAGGCTGAGTGCCCAGGCGCCCACGAGCAGGCGCCGACGACGGCGTTCGCGCACCGCGTCGTCGAGCGTCCGCACGACGAGGCGTGGCGGTTGGCGTGGGGCCATGGGCGCTACCGTGGAGGAAACGTGAAGGGGGCGATGATATATCGCCCCTGTTTCGAAACGGTAAGGGCGCCCGAAGGCGCCCCGAAAGAGAGCCGTCTGGCGACGGCAGCTCGTGAGATCAATCGTGGTTGATCGACCCGACCTTGCTGAGCATGTAGCGCTCGGGGCCGATGTCCTTGATGAGGCTGAACTGAGTCTCCAGCCAATCCACGTGTTCTTCCTCCTGGCCGAGGATGAACTTGAAGAGGTCGCGGCTGACGAAGTCGTGGATGCCTTCGCTGTAGGCGATGGCCTCGCGCAGGTCAGTCATGGCGATCATCTCGAGATCGAGGTCGCCCTGGAGGCACTCGACCACGTTTTCGCCGATGCGCAGCTTGCCCAGGTGCTGGAGGTTGGGCAGGCCGTCGAGGAAGAGGATGCGCTCGATCAGCTTGTCGGCGTGCTTCATCTCTTCGATGGATTCCTCGTACTCGTGCTTGGCCAGCTCGTTGTAGCCCCAGTCCTTGAACATCCGGTAATGGAGGAAGTACTGGTTGATGGCGGCCAGCTCGTTGTAGAGCACTTTATTGAGGTATTCGATGACCTTCGCGTCGCCCTTCATGACGGATCTCCCAGGTAAGCAGGGTGCGACTATACGTCCGACGGAACGGGCGTGACGTAACGCGAATGAAGACGGTTTGCGTCCGCGCGGAACGCGCGTTCGGTCAGGCCGGCGTGGGCAGGAAGGTCAGGCCGGGCTGGGCGGCGACCGCGTCGCGCAGGCACTGGCGCGCCTCGGTCTCGCAGGTGCCGCAGCAATCGGAGCAACCGGTGCGGGCCTGCAGCTCCGCGAACGAGTGCACGCCCTCGGCCGCGGCGCGGCGGATGGCGTGGTCGGTGACGGCATTGCACATGCAGATGTACATGGCGCGCATTCGAACGCGAATGCGAACGATTGTCAACCGCGCAAATGTGAACAGGCGCGCCCGGTCAGGTGCCGCTGGCCGACCGCCGTGCGGCGTCGGCCGACTGCGGGCACCGGCCGACCTCCACCCGGCAGACCGTCTCCACCGTGGGGGCGAAGTGGCGCAGGGCGCGTTCGTAAACCTGCCGCTTGAAATTCACCACGTGGTGCGCGGGATACCAGAAGTCGACCCAGCGCCAGAGATCGAACTCGGGCTTCTCGCAGGCGTCCAGGCGAAGGGCTTCTTCGCTGCACGCCAGGCGCAGCAGGAACCACACCTGCTTCTGGCCGATGCACGTGGGACGCTGGTGGTGGCGCACGAAACGGCTGGGCAGGCGATAGCGGAGCCAGCCGCGTGTTTCGGCCAGCACTTCGACGTGGTGGGCGAGCAGGCCGGTTTCTTCCTGCAGTTCGCGGTACATGGCCTCGAGCGGGGTCTCGTCGCTGCGCATGCCGCCCTGGGGAAACTGCCAGCCGTCGCGGTTGACGCGGCGCGCCCAGAACAGGCGGCCGTCCCCGTTAAGGAGGACGATCCCCACGTTCGGTCGGTAGCCATCTGCGTCGATCATCCGCCCTCCGTCAACCCCGCCGTGCAAAACGAAAAAGCTTGCGCGGTGGGACGATTCAACCACAGCGCCCAAAGGCCGGGCAAGGCGAGGCTTGAACGACGGGCCCGCCCCGATTAAACTGCCCGGCCTTGCGCATCCCATCGGGAGCGCAACGACCAGGTTTCACGGCTAGGTAGCTCAGCTGGTCAGAGCGCGGCACTCATAATGCTGAGGTCGGCGGTTCGAGCCCGCCTCTAGCCACCATGAAAGACGAAGGGCCGGTCCTGCGAGGGGCCGGCCCTTTTTCATGCCCGCGATCTCAGGCGGTCGACAGGTCGTGCTGGGCGAGGGCGGTCGCCCGCGCCGCCGGTCGTGCGTCGCCCTGGTCCAGCACCGCGCGGGCCAGTTCCACGACATTGTTGACCCGCAGCTTGGCCATGAGGTTTGCCCGGTGCAACTCCACGGTCTTGGTGCTGATGTTGAGTTCGCCGGCGATGACCTTGTTGAGCTTGCCGCTCATGATGCCGTCCAGCACCTGCGACTCGCGGCGGGTGAGGCTGACCTCGGGTCGCAGCGTGGCGAAGGTGTTCGCCACCGGCTCCCCGGCGGCGTCGTCCTCCACGATCGGCGCCAGGAAGATCGCCTGGTAGGCATTCGGGGGCAGGTCGATGGTCTGCCGGGTCACCTGGTAACGCCGGGTGGCATCCAGGCGCAGTTCTTCCCCGGCCACGCCCTGCACGAGGTGCAGGGCGAGCCATTCCGGCAAGTCGGCCGTGAGGTCCCCCTCGAATTCGCGACGGAACGCTTCGTTGGCCATGACGGCGGGACAGCCGTCGCGCGGGCATACGATGCACGGCCACGGAAGCGTGGCGAACACTTCCTCGGCGATCCCCCGTGTGGGTGGACCGTCGAGCGACTCAAGATCGGAAGAGCACACGTCTGAACTCCA
>CAJYHU010000251.1 GCA_913774655.1 uncultured Luteibacter sp.
CTGCACGCGTGCTGCCACAACCCGACGGGCGTCGACCTGACCGAGGCCGACTGGGCCTGTGTCATCGATGTGGTGCGCGCGCGAGGCCTGGTCCCGTTCCTGGACATTGCCTACCAAGGCTTCGGCGACGGCATCGACGCCGATGCCGCCGCGGTGCGGATGTTCGCCGATGCCGGCGTGTCGTTCTTCGTCGCCAGCTCGTTCTCCAAATCGTTTTCGCTCTACGGCGAGCGCGTCGGCGCGCTCTCCATCGTCACGGCCTCGCACGACGAGGCCGTACGCGTGCAGTCGCAGCTCAAGCGGGTGATCCGCACCAACTATTCCAACCCGCCCACGCACGGTGCGGCGGTGGTATCGGCGGTGCTCAACCACGAGGGTCTGCGTGCCACGTGGGAAGCCGAACTGGGCCAGATGCGCGAGCGCATCCGCGCGATGCGTCGCGGCCTCGTCGAACGCCTGGCCAGGGCGGGCGATTTCGGCTTCATCGAAGACCAGCGCGGCATGTTCTCCTATTCGGGCCTGTCATCGGTGCAGGTCGATCGACTGCGCGAGGAATTCGGCATCTACGCCGTCGGGACCGGCCGCATCTGCGTGGCCGCTCTCAATGACGGCAACATCGACCGCGTCGCCGACGCGATTGCGACGGTCGTCGCCTGAACGACGCGACACCTTTCCGCCGGCGGGCGTTCGTGCCCGCCACGGCTCCCTTTCGCACGAGACTCACCGATCCATGTTCTTTCGCAACCTGACGCTTTTCCGCTTTTCCGCTTCCGTCGCCGATGACCTCGAACGCCTCGACGAAGCGCTGCCCGAACACCGGCTGCGTCCCGTCGGCCCGATGGAGCTTTCATCGAAGGGATTCGTGTCGCCGCTAGGCCGCAACGACGAGGCGCTGACCCACGCCGTGGGTCGCAACGTCATGGTCAGCGTGGGCGGCGAGGACAAGCTGCTGCCGTCCGCCGTGGTCAACGACGAGCTCGCCAGTCGCGTGCAGAAGATCGCCGAGGAAGAAGGCCGCAAGGTGAGCGGTCGCGAGCGAAAGCGAATCAAGGACGACGTGATGAACGAGCTCCTGCCGCGCGCGTTCGTGCGCAGCTCGCGCATGCGCGGCTATGCCGACAAGAAGAACGGATGGCTGGTGCTGGATACCTCCAGTCGCAAGTCCGCCGAGAACACCCTGAGCCAGATCCGCACGGCGCTGGGCAGCTTCCCGGCCGTGCCGCTGGCGCCGGAGGAGTCGCCGCGCATCCTGATGACGCACTGGGTAGCGACGGGCGACCTTCCGGGCGGCCTCGCGCTGGGCGACGAATGTGAGTTGCGCGACCCCGCCACGGCCTCCGGGGCGATCGCCCGCTGCCGTCGACAAGATCTCGATACCGATGAGATCCGTGAGCACCTTCGCACCGGTAAACAGGTGTTCCAGTTGGGTCTGGTCTTCGACGATCGCATTTCCTTCGTACTTGGCGAAGACCTCATCCTGCGTAAAATCAAGTTCACCGACGTGGTGCTCGACGAGCAGGCCGACAGTCACGAGTCGGCTGCGGCGGAAATGGATGCCAACTTCGCGCTCATGGCGCTCGAGTACGAGCGCCTCCTTGGCAAGATCGAAGCGTGGTTCAAGCTGCCCCGTCCCGAGTAGCGCGAAAGCGGCCGCGTCGCAGGCGTTGACGCGCAGCGGTGGGATGTTCGTCGGGATCGGCACGAGGCTTGCGACATGGCGGCAGACGACAGCGACTGGCTCGAACTTTCCACGTCCACCGGGGGCGTGATCCGCGTGCTCAAGGCGGCGCACCCCCGTGCGCGCCGCCTGCGTCTCACGGTCACGCCCAAAGGTGCCCGCCTCACCTATCCCCATGGCACGCATACGGCGCAGATGACGGCGTTCCTGCGTCATCACGCCGACTGGCTGGAGCAGAAACTCGGCGAGTTCCATCTCGATGCCGAGCCGTTACCTGCCTTGCGCGTGGGGGTGCCTGCGACGTTTCCGTTCCGGGGCGACGATATCGAACTGCGCTGGGCCGAAGGGCCGTATCCGAAGGTGGAGCACGCGCCCGGTAGCCTTACCCTGGTGATTCCGAGGCCGCCTACCCGGGCGCTGGGCGTAGCCCGTGGCTTGCTGGCGAGTTTCTTCGAAGCGCAGATCCGCCGCGATGTCTCACGGTGGTTGCCTACGTACATTCCTCTGATCAACGCCGCGCCGACGGCGTTGCGCATCCGTCCGCTGAAGAGCCTGTGGGGCAGCCTCGACACGCGCGACCGCATCAATCTCGACCTGGCACTCGCCCTCGCGCCACCCGCGGCGCTGCGCTACGTGCTCGTGCACGAGTTGTGTCACCTGAAGGTGCGCAATCACTCGCCGCGATTCTGGCACTGGGTCGAGAGCGTCCTGCCCGACCACAAGGCGCAGCGAACCTGGCTGCGCGCGCACGGCAGCGGGTTGAAGAGGCAGTTGGATCGCCTGGTCGCCGACGTAGCCGATTGACCGGCCCGTCGGCCCGGCGTGGCAGAAGCGCGCCCTGCGCCTGAATTCTCCGGTCAGCCAACGCGAATGACGCCGCCGCCCGCGGGAGCGGATCGTGTCCGCGAATCCTCAGGCTACCGAGGGCGAACGACGTCGTCCGCGCGATGGCACGGACGGCTGGCGCCGGATCGCCGATGCGATCGGGCCCCCTTTGATGGCGGGGGTCAATGCGCCAGCGCGAAGCTGGTGATGATCCGTGCGGTCTCTTCGGGCTTTTCCAGCAACGGCATGTGGTTGCAGCCGTTGAGAACCGTGGCGCCGATCGCCGGGGAGCTTTTCAGCCCGCTGCGCAGCGTGTCGAGCGCGGACACGTCGATGACCTTGTCGTCGTGGCACCACAGGCCCAGCACCGGCATCGGCAGGCGGCCGATCACCGGGTCGAGCGACAGCGCCTGCTCCGGCCGGCGCAGTTCGTCGAACGTGCGCGCGATGAAGGCATGGTCGTCGCGGTTGCGCTGGAGCAGTGCGTCTTCCAGGCGCGGCGGGATGTGCGGCGGCTGGAGGAAGATGAGGGCCAGGAGCGATTCCAGATCAGCCCGGTTTTCCCACAGGAACGGATTCTTGCCGGCTTTCACCTCACGGGTGAAGTCGTTTTCCTTGAAGGTGAGGCCGAGGGCATCCATCAGCACCAGGCTGGCGACGCGCTCGTGGTGCTGGTCGGCGTACACGCCGGCGATGGCGCCGCCCATGGAGTGGCCCACCAGCATGAAACGCTGCATGCCCACAGCGGCGAAGAACGGCTCAAGGCGTGCGGCCTGGGCCGTGATGCAGTAGTCACCGCCCTCGGTACGCGAGGATTCTCCCCAGCCGGGGAGGTCCGGCACGATCACGTGGAAGTGCGCCGTGAGTTCCTTGGCCGTTTCCAGCCAGGTTTCCTTGTTGGCCGCGAAGCCGTGCAGCAGCACGATGTTCGGACCGTCGCCGCCTTCGTAATACGACCAGTGCGTGTCGCCGGCCTGGATCGTTTTTTTCTCCACATGCGCCTGCATCGCCAGGCGCGCTGCGTCGGCCTTCAGCAGCAGCGAGGGGGCAAACAGGTAGACCAGGCCCGCGCCGATGCCGAGCACGGCGGCGACGACGACGAGAAACTTCAGGCGCCGCAGCAGCAGGCGCTGCCACAGGGGGCGGGACTCGGACGGCGAACGGGAAGGGGTAGCCATGGGACGAAAACCGGGGGAAACGGGGACGCCCGCACGATGCGGGGCCGGGCGTCAGGATGCAAGCCTCGGGACACCGCCAGGGTGCCCCGAGGGCCGGGAGATCACTTCGTTTTCTTGGGGCCGTCGGCGAGGATCCGTTCCACCGCCTGCTGGGTGAGGGGGTGGTAACCGGACTTGGCCTTGGCGTAGGTCGCCCGGGCGAAGGCGAGGCCGTCCGGCGTCTGCGCGAGCGCGCGATACAGCGGCGTCGTCAGGTAGAGGCGGCCGATCCGGGTCATGTGTTCGGCGGCGGCCGGCCATACGCTCTTGTCGCCCGCCGCGATCGCGTGGGCGTACCAGCGCATGCCGATTTCCGCGTTCGGCGTGCCGGTAAGGTGCCAGGCGTCGTCGAGCGCGCGGATGCGGTCGAGCGGCGTCACGTCAGGCAGGCGATCGAGGAAGTACATCCACTCCTGCGTGTTCCACCCCTTGGCGTCGAGGCCGCTGGCGTCGAGCGTGCCGGCAAGGAAGGCGCTGCGTTCCTTGTCGATGGCATCGAACCGCGGCGACGACGGCAGCGGCGCGTCCTTGGGGATGCCCGGCTGCCAGATCCATGCGCGGGCCTCGGCCTCGCTCATCTTGCCGGGGTATTTGTCGAGCAGGTTGGCCTTGAGGTAGGCGAACATCGTTTCGGTGTCGATGCTCTGGAAGGCGAAATGCGCGAAATATCCCTTGAGGTACGCATCGAACGTGTCGCGACCGAAGCGCTGCTCGAGCGTGCGAAGGAACCACGAGCCCTTGTCGTAGGCGACCGACGACAGCGAATCGTCGGCACCGACGCCGCGCGGATCGGGCGCGAGCTTCTGCGCGTTCTCCGGCATCTCGCCGATCGTCTTCTGCAGTTCGCGTGCGGAAAGCAACGCCTCTTCGTCGGCCTGCGTCTTGCCGTACACGGCCTCGGTGATGCGGCCCTGCACGTAGGTGGTGAACCCTTCGTTGAGCCAGATATCGCGCCACGCCGCGCTGGTGACCAGGTTGCCCGACCACGAATGCGCCAGCTCGTGCGAGACCAGCGACACCAGGCTCTTGTCGCCTACCAGCACGGTCGGCGTGGCAAAGGTCATGTTCGGGTTTTCCATGCCGCCGAACGGGAACGACGGCGGCAGCACCAGGATGTCGTAGCGTCCCCAGGCGTAGGGTCCGTAGAGCTTCTCCGTGGTCTCGATCAGCTTTTCGGTGTCTTCGAATTCATGCGCGGCCTTGCCGACCACCGATGGCTCGGCATACACCGCGCTGCGCGGGCCGGTCTGCTTCACCGCGATGTCGCCGGCGGCGATCGCCAGCAGGTACGACGGGATGGGGTGCGGCTGGTCGAAGCGGAAATCGCCGTCGAGGGGATGCGTCGCGTCGTTGATGGCGCTCATCGCGACGCGGATGCCCTTCGGCGCGCTGACGTGCGCATCGTAGGTGAAACGGATCGCCGGCGAATCCTGCAGGGGCACCCACGAACGCGCGTGGATGGATTCGGACTGAGAGAACATGAAAGGCTGCTTCTTGTCCGCGGTCTGCGCCGGCGTCAGCCACTGGAGGCCGGAGGCCTGGGGCGAGGTGGTGTAGACGATGCGCACACTGGCCGGGTGCGACGGCGCCTGGATGGTGAGCTTGGAGCCCAGTTCCTTGTCGCGTGGCGCCAGGACAAAGGGCAACGGCGACGTCTTGCCGGTCGGGTCGACGCCTTCGACGCGGCCGATGGTGAGATCGCGCGTGTCGAGCACCAGGCTCCGGGCCTTCGCGTCTTTCCAGTCGAGCTTGAGCGTGGCGCTGCCCGCCAGTTCACGCTTGGCGAAATCCATGGTCAGGTCCAGATCCAGGTGCGTGACGCGCACCTGGTCGGGCTGGGCGTACGAATGCGGATCGGCGGCCATGGCGACCACAGGGAAGACGGCGGTGAGTGCCGCGAAGGGGAGCAGGCGCATGCGGGGTTCCACGAGGGGATGAGGAACCAGTATGCCATCGGTGGCCGGGTACCCGGGGGCGGGTGGCCCGGCCCGGCGGTTACAGCTTGTAACCCCGATGAATGGCGACGATGCCGTTGGTGAGGTTGCGCACCTCGACGTGACCGAAGCCGGCACGCAGCATCATGTCCTTCAGCAGCCCCTGGTCGGGATGCTTGCGGATCGACTCGGCGAGGTAGCGGTAGCTGTCCGCGTCGTTGGCGAAGAGCTTGCCCAGGCGGGGCAGCACCTTGAACGAGTGCACGTCATAGAGCCTGGAGAGCAGTGGGCTCTGCACCTTCGAGAACTCGAGCACAAGCAGGCGGCCGCCAGGCTTGAGCACGCGCAGCATGTCGACGAGGGCCTTTTCCTTGTCGGTGACGTTGCGCAGGCCGAAGGCGATCGTGATGGCGTCGAAATGGTTGTCCGGGAAGGGCAGCATCTCGGCGTTCATCTGCGCCCAGCGCAGGCCGGCCACCAGGCCCCGGTCGGTGAGCCGGTCGCGGCCCACGCCCAGCATGGCGGCGTTGATGTCGCCCACCACGACCTCACCCTCGTCGCCGACCACCGGCTTGAGCAGCGCGGCGATGTCGCCGGTGCCGCCGGCCAGGTCGAGCACGCGATCGCCGCGACGCACGCCGCTCACCGCGACGAAGTGGCGCTTCCACAGGCGATGCACGCCGAACGACATGAGGTCGTTCATCAGGTCGTAATTGCGGGCGACCGACGTGAACACCTGGCCGACGAGCTTCTGCTTCTCGCCGACGGGGACGTCGCGGAAGCCGAAATGGGTGGTTTTCGGATTATCCATCCGGGCATGGTACCCCTGCGGCCGTCACGCCGCGAGCCTGTCGGATGAATGCCCGTTCCGGCCTGCCGTGCCCTCACGCACTCCGTGCCGGCGACGCCCGCCCCTCACGACTTCGGCCGGTGCCCCACGCCCTGGATGATCCCGCGCAGCGGCACCGCGGGCAGGGCGCCCGGAACATCGCCGGCATGCCCGCCGCCGGTCAGTCGCGGCGGACGGATCAGGTACGTGCTTTCATGCACGTTGCTTACCCGATGCAGTTCGTAACCCGGCGGCAGCGCCTCCAGGTCGAGCTTGATCCAGTGTTGCACCATGCCTGGCCGGTTGGCCTGGCGCGTCCATGGGTTGCGCCCGCTGAGCCATGCGGCGACCTGGTCGAGGTCGTTCCGTGCCGGATCGAGCGTGGTCACGTACGCGCCGGACGGGAAGCCCCGATGGGCCTCGGATTGGGTAAGCCAGTTGAACCCCTCGCCACGCATCGCGTAGAAGCCCGCGTCGTCCGTGTAGTGCCACACATAGCGGGGCCACAACGCGCGCGTCACGGGCGTGGCCTCGTGGGTCAGGCCCTGCCCGGCGCCGCTGGCGGCGGGCGCCGGCAGCGCGTCCACGCGCACAGGCGGCCTGGGCGTGGGTGAGGCGACGGCCGACGCGGGCGCCTCCGATCGGGACCAGGCCAGCGCGGCGTCCCAGCGCTGGCGTTCCACTGTGGTGAGGGGGACGCGCTGGATCCGGCGCCAGGCCAGTTTCTTTGCGCCCGCGTCCGAGCCCTTGCCCGCTACGAGGTGTCGGGCAAAGCGCCCGATCTGTGCGTCGTTCAGGCCATGCAGGTCCTCGATGTGGCGGTGCTTGCGCAGCAACGCGTCGGTCGATCCGACCGGCGGGCTGCCGCCCAGCAGGCCGAGGTCGGTGCGGTATTGCCACTGTCCCTCGCCCACGTGCACCACGGCCGGGCCGGTGAAATGGCTGTCGAGGGCAGCGGGACGGGTGAGGCGCCAGGTCTGGGCGACGGTGTCGTATTGCACCGCGTACATTTTTCCGCCGTGCGCGATGAGGTTCTGGCCGTCGACCTGATGGATGCCGTGCGCGTTGGCGATCGATCGCGCGCACTTGCCGCAGGTGATCGCGAATCGTGCTTCGAAGAGGTCGGCGGCGGTCGTCAGGTCGACGCGGGCGAGCCGCAACCGAAGCGTCCGATGGGCGCCGCGCACGATCACCGAATGCGCGAGCGCCGGCTTGAGTGCCACGAGCAGGCCGAAGTCCAGCAACGCGGTGTAGGCGGCCGTGAACTCGACGAAGGCCCCCGCCGGATCGCGCTGCTTGACCTGGTCGTAGAAGCGCCAGCCGGCCATCGGGGCGCGTCCGATGAAGTGCGCGAAGCCTCGGGCGAAGGCAGCCGGATCGAGGCGGAAGTGATCGGCGTCGGCCTCGCTGCTGCTGCGTGCCAGGAGGCGGACCTGTGCCTCGCGCAGGTCGACTTCCGCATCGTAGAGCGCCTCAAGAAGGTGACCGTCGACCACGCGCTCGCCGAACGCCTCGTCGGTATGGGTGGTGTTGTGGGCCGGCATGCCGCCGAACACCCACCGACTCAGGCGTGTGGCGGAAGACACGTCGAAACGTCGCACGCCATTGGGTGCCGTCGTGGCGAAACGTGGAGGAAGACGCTCGAGAAGGTAGTCCTCAAAACGAAGCGCGTAGAGGAATTCGCGTTCGAGGGCATCGCGATCGGTGAACTCCCGGAAGACGACGCCGTCCGGTGCGCCGGGCGTGTAGGCCACGATCCGCTTCTCATAGGTGGACGACGAAGACAGGGTAAACACGCCTGCCACGGGCACGCCCTTGTACGTCACCTGCTTCGCCACGATGTCGTGCCCCCCGTCCTTGCGTCGGTTCCTGGCCGCGGGCGCATCGAGCATGGCGTCGACCCAGGCATAGCCCGCATCGTGCAGCGGCCCACCGGCGAGGTGCGGGATGTCTTCGGAGAGGTGTGCGGACAACCGGGCTTCTTCCGCATCCATCCGCGGGCGAATCGTCAGGGCACCGAGCGCGAGCGCGCGACGCATGTCGGCTTCGATGGATCCGGTAAAGGTCGTACGGATGAGCCGCGCATAATGACCGGCGACGTCGACGTCCCGAATGAGCGTGTGCACGCGATCGGGTGTCAGTTCGCGTTCGAGCGATCGTCCCGTGCGATCGACCGCGGCGAACTGGCGAACTTCCCAGTCCGGGACGTTTTCGAGCGCCAGTTCCACGAGGGGAACGCGCTTGACGAAGTGGTAGACGCGCCGGCGGCCCGTGGGCGGGATCTGGCAACCGCAGCTGTAGATGTCGACGAAGACGTCGCCGGCGGGTGTCGTCGCACCGATGGCGCGAAGCGCGTCGTCGAGCCGTTGGATGGCGAAGGTTTCGATGTTGGGTAGGTCCACCCACGTCCAGTTCGTGGCGACGCGCTGGAGGTCGTCGTAGGCCTTCCATGAGCGACGCCAGTCGTTTGCCACGTCGGGCGCGGCCTGCGCCAGCCGCTCGTCCGTCACCTTTTGCAGCAGGCGGCGCTCGTGCGCCGAGATCAGGCGTCGGACGTCCGGGAGCATGTCCAGTCGTGCAGCGATACGCATCGCGTCGATCGCCAGACGGCGTTCGTCGGCAGAGAGCGTCGTGTCGAACAGAAGGCTCCATGCCGCGTCCAGCCGCTCGCGTTGCCGCGCGATCACCACCGACGCGAGCGTGAAAAGCGGTGCTCCTTGCAGGGCCGAGAGGGTGACGATGCGATCGGAGGGGGCATCGTCGATGCCCAGCAGCGAGACGCCGGGTGGCTCGATGCCATCGTTCTGTGCCTGGCGGAACCGCTGTTCCATCGCGTCGAGCAATGCCTGGCGATCGGTGAAACGTTCCCAGCCGACCTCCGGCAGGAAGACGATCGCCGGGTCGTCCGGTGCACCGGTGACCACGACGGAGCCCGCGTGCGGCATGCCTCCTACCATGAGCAAGTGGCCCTGGAGCGGCGTCGGTGGCGGTCGCGTTCGCCCGGTCGACCGAACGATCGCCAC
>CAJYHU010000252.1 GCA_913774655.1 uncultured Luteibacter sp.
TGCGTTCGCTGCAGCCCATCGTCGACGCCACCACGCAGGTGCGCGACCTGGTCAACACGCCCACCGAAGACATGGGGCCGGAACACCTGGCCGAGGCGATCCACGCGCAGGCAGCCGAACACAAGGCGAAGGTGCGCGAATGGGTGGGCGATGAACTGCTGTCGTCCAACTTCCCCACGATCCATGCCGTGGGCCGCGCCAGCCATCGCGCGCCACGGTTGATCGAGCTCACCTGGGGCAAGCAGTCGAACCCGAAGCTGACCATCGTCGGCAAGGGCGTGTGCTTCGACACCGGCGGCCTGGACATCAAACCGTCCGACGGCATGCGCTGGATGAAGAAAGACATGGGCGGCGCGGCGCATGCCATCGCCCTGGCCGGCCTGGTGATGGGCGCGAAGCTGCCGGTGCGGCTGACGCTGCTCGTGCCGGCGGTCGAGAACGCGAGCGCCGGCAACGCGATGCGTCCGGGCGAGGTGATCCGCACGCGTGCGGGGCTGACCGTGGAGGTGGACAACACCGATGCCGAAGGGCGTTTGATCCTGTGCGACGCGCTGGCGTATGCGGCAGAGCAGGCGCCTGACCTGATCGTGGATTTCGCCACGTTGACGGGTGCGGCGCGCGTGGCGCTGGGACCCGAACTGCCCGCGCTGTTCACCAATCGCGACCAGCTGACCGATCACGTGATCGGCGCGGCGGAAGTCACGCACGATCCGATGTGGCGTCTGCCGCTGTGGCGCCCGTACCGTCGCATGCTCGATTCGTATATCGCCGACTTCGCCAACGCGGGGCCGTCGCGCCACGCCGGTGCGGTGACGGCTGCGCTCTACCTCGAGCGGTTCATTCCCGAGGGTCAGAACTGGATGCACCTGGACACGTACTCGTGGAACGACGGCGACCGGCCCGGGCATCCGCGCGGCGGTGAAGCGCAGGGGTTGCGGGCGTTCTTCCGGTTCTTGAGCGAGCGGTATTCCTGAGGGTTGGCGGTGTGCTCGCGATAACCGGCCACCGAGGCCGTAGGCACCGGCCTGCGCCGGTGCGACGCACCGACCCGTCGTCGCGGCACAGGCCGGGATTTACGCCCCTTCGGACGCCCCCGCACGCGCCTGCCTGAAGGCCACCACCGCTCGCAAATTGCGCTCCAGTTCCGCGATCGTCAGGGGAAAATACTGCTCGTCGCGATCGCTCGCCTGCCAGCTCGCCACGCGCTGATCCGTCACGGGCACGCCGGAGGCATTCAACGCCGCGCGCACGTCGGCAGGATCCAGATCCGTGGCCTGGAGGATCAATTGCCACAGCCAGTTCATGCGCTGCGGATCGACGCCGCGGGTCATGGGCGGGCGAATGTAGTCGGGCATGGCGAAGGCCTCGGGATTGCGAAGGGGCGGAGTGTAGCCCGATGCCTCGCCACGAGACCGCGACGCCCCGCACCGTACCCTCGATGCACCTCACGGAGCGCCTCCATGCATCGACTCGCCGCCGCCCTGCTCGCCCTCGCCGCACCCGCGTTCGCCGACACGCCCACGGTGCCCGACCTCGGCGCGCGCCTGGAACGTGCCGAATATCCCTACCCGGTGACGATGTTTCCCGTCGCCAGCCAGGGCCAGTCGCTGGAGATGGCCTATATGGACCTCACACCTGTCCGACCGAACGGACGCGCCGTGGTGCTGCTGCACGGCAAGAACTTCTGCGGCCCCTACTGGAAAGACACCGCCGACCGGCTCGTCGGCCAGGGCTATCGCGTGGTGATCCCCGATCAGATCGGCTTCTGCAAGTCGTCCAAGCCACGCGGTTACCAGTACAGCATCGCGCAGCTGGCCGCGAACACGCACGCGCTGCTGGCGAGCCTGGGGATCGCGAAGGTCACCGTCGTAGCGCATTCGATGGGTGGCATGATCGGCGCGCGCTATGCGCTGATGTTTCCGCAAGGCACCGAAAAACTCGTGATGGTCGACCCGCTCGGGCTCGAAGACTGGAAGGCCAAGGGCGTGCCCTGGCGCAGCGTCGACGAGGGGTATCGCAGCGAGTTGAAAACCTCCTATGCGAGCATCCGGGCGTATCAGCTCAAGAGCTATTACGACGGACACTGGAAGCCGGGGTACGACGCGTGGGCGGTGATGCAGGCGGGGCAATACCAGGGCGCGGGCCGCGAGGTGTCGGCGTGGGCCGGTGCGCTGACCTACGACATGATCGTCAACCAGCCGGTGGTGTATGAGTTTGCGCAGATCCGCGTGCCGACGGTGCTGATCATCGGGCAGCGGGATCGGACGGCCGTGGGGAAGGATGCCGCGCCTGCGGGCATACGCGAGACGCTGGGCGACTACCCGACCCTGGGGCGCGAGGCGGCGTCGCGGATTCCGGGAGCGCGGCTGATCCCGCTGGAGGGGCTGGGGCACTCGCCGATGATCGAGGCGCCGGAGCGGTTCGCGAAGGCGTTGGACGAGGCGCTTTGAGTGCCCGATCGCCGATGCGATCGGCACTCACACCTCGCGCTGCACCGGTCGGATCACATACCCCACGGGTAACCAGCCGGCGGCGCCCGGCGCCAGCGACACGGTTTCGAACTGCGAGGCCTGCGCGAAATGCGCCACGAAGATCACGTTGAGGTAATCACCGACCGGCAGACCCACCGGATCGCGCACACGCGTCACCTCGAACCACTCGCGCCCCTGCAACGCACCGCGGTCGACGCGGATACGGCGGATGTAATGGGCCCATTCCTCGCGGGACACCAGCCGCTGCATCAACGCCCCGGCTTCGAGCCACATCGCGTCGGGCCGGCGCGTCTCGGACAGGCGCACCCAGTGCGTCGCCCGGCCCACGGCGTGGTCGAGCGAATTCGGTTGCGGGCCCAAGGCAGGCGTCTGGGCGATCGTGAGCAGCGTGCCGAACGTGGCGGCGCTGGGTGTCATGGCAGCGACCTTGCTGGCGGTCGCGGGGTGCTGGCGCATGGACCGGTCCTCCCTGTGGACAGTCACAGGGTGGGCGTTGCCGCGCCCTGGGACAATCCGACGGAAGGCCTAGCTCGCGCGCAGGGCGCGTTGCCTCAGCGCTTGCCGAACGCCAACACCTCGGCGGTGTAGGTCTCCACCACGAGGCTGAACGGCTGGTTCGTGCCCGTATACAGCACCGCCCGGTGACGCAGCACGTCGTGCGGAATCGACAGCGGCCCGGCGTGGTTCGCGGGCAGCGGGGCGCCCATCTCCCACCCCTTGGGCAACGGCGTCCAAAGCAGGTCGGCGCTGATCGTCTGGCGACGGAAGTGCAGCGGCTGGACCACCTTGCCGAACGGCTGGTCGGTGGTGTCGAGCGCCTGGTTCATCTCGGGCGTGAGCCGCGACGGCACATACCAGTTGTCGGCTTCGGACAGCACGTGTTCGCCGCAGGTCAACTGCACCCGGCGATAGCGCACGGGCTCGTCCGGACCGATCCCAAGCGTCTGGCGGTCGGCGGCCGGCAGCGGTTTGTCCTGTCCCTTCACCCGGTGGGCGACGATCGTCGCGTCGCCCGCCAGGGCGTGATCGCCACACCAGCGCTCGAGGGTGAGCGTGGCGCTGGGATGGCTGAGCAGGTCGGCGTTGAGCGTCTGCAGCAACGCCAGCGCCTGCGTGCGCGACGCGAGGTCGTCGGTGAAGGCGTCGCGCGCCGCAACGGGCGCGCTGCTGGCGGCGGCCATCACGGCGAGCGAACCGGCGGCGAAGAAAGCACGCGAATCCATGGATCAGAGGCCCTTGGCTGCCTGGGCCACGGCGCGGAACAGCGCGCGACCCTTGTTCATCGTTTCTTCCCACTCGGCGGCGGGATCGGAGTCGTACACCACGCCGCCGCCCGCCTGCACGTGCAGCCGGCCATCCTGGATCACGGCGGTGCGGATGGCGATGGCCGTGTCGGCGTCGCCCCACCAGCCAAGCCAGCCGATGGCCCCGGCGTAGATGTTGCGTTTGAAAGGTTCCAGTTCCTGGATGATCTCCAGGGCGCGGATCTTCGGCGCGCCACTGACGGTACCGGCGGGGAATGTCGCCTTGATGACGTCCATGTACGACATGCCGTCCTTCAGGTCGCCTTCGACCTGCGACACGATGTGCATCACGTGCGAATAGCGCTCCACCACGAAGGATTCGGCCAGTTGCACCGTGCCGGTCTGGCTCACGCGACCCACGTCGTTGCGGCCAAGGTCGATGAGCATGAGGTGCTCGGCGCGCTCTTTCGGATCGGCGAGCAGCTCGTTTTCGAGCGCGACGTCTTCGGCGGCGTCCTTGCCGCGGCGGCGCGTGCCAGCGATGGGGCGCAGCACCACGCGGCCGTTCTTCAGTCGCACGAGGATCTCGGGCGACGAACCGACGATCTGCGTGCCGCCGATGTCGATGAAGAACATGTACGGCGACGGATTCATCGCGCGCAGCGCGCGGTAGACGTCGACGGGGCGCGCGTTGAACCCCACGCTCAGGCGCTGCGAGGGCACCACCTGGAAGATGTCGCCGGCGCGGATGTATTCCTGCGCGGTGCGGACCATGGCTTCATATTCCTCGCGGGTGAACGAGGATTTGAAATCGGATTCGTCGATGGCCGCCGGTTGCAGCATCTGCGGGTACGACGCGCCTGCCTGGCGTAGGCGGAAGGTCAGCGCGTCGAGGCGGCGGTTCGCTTCCGCGTAGGCCTGGGGACGCGACGGATCGGCATGGACGATGAGGTAAAGGCGGCCCTTGAGGTTGTCGAACACCGCCAGCTCGTCGGCGAGCATCAGCAACACGTCGGGAGTGCCCAGTTCGTCGCGCTTGTCCCACTGGGCGAGGCGCTTTTCGATGTAGCCGATGGTCTCGAAGCCGAAGTAGCCGACGAGGCCACCGTTGAAATCGGGCAGGCCCGGCAGCTTCGGCACGACGTATTGCTGGCGCAGCACCTCGATCTCGGCGAGGGGGTCGTCCAGGTGGCGGCGCTCGATGACCTCGCCGTTGTCTTCCACTTCGAGCTCGTGGCCGCGCAGGCGGTACACCCGCCTGGCCGGCAGGCCGATGATGGAATGGCGTCCCCAGGTGGCGCCGCCCTCGACCGATTCGAACAGGAAGGTGTACGGGCCGTCGGCCAGCTTCAGGTACACCGACAGCGGGGTATCGAGATCGGAGAAGACCTCGCGCACCAGCGGAATGCGGGTGTGGCCCTGCGCGGCGTAGGCGTCGAATTGTTCGCGGGAGATCATGGGGTGGACGGGCTGGAGAATGACCTGCGATTGTAAGCGCAGGAGCGCGCCCTGCGCGCGATCCGGCGGAAGCCGGCCCGGGACGCGGGAGCCTCGCACCATGGAGGTAGCGACCTCGCTCGCATGAGCCGCCTTGAGGGTTCGCGGATGCGATCCGCGCCCACCGGGGCATGGCGTCTTTCGACTTAGCCCGTTCGAGGGTTCGCGCGCGGGTCGCGTCTCACGCCAACCGCTGTCGCGCCATCCCCTTGAGGTGCAGCGTAAACGCCACGCCGCCCTCGATATTGCACGCGCTGGCCGACCCCTGGTGCCGCTCGGCCACCAGGCGCACCACGTAGAGCCCCAGCCCCAGGTGTGGCGCTTCGCCGGGCGTGGCTTTGTCGCGCAGGCTCACCAGCGAATCGAACAGGCGACCCTGCATGGCCGCCGGCAACGACGGCCCCTGGTTGGCCAACGTAATATCCGCGCCGTCCGGCGTGGGCGACAGCGTGACGCGCAGCCAGCCGTCGGCCGGCGTGAACGACACCGCGTTGTCGAAGAGCTTGTCCAGCGCCTGCGCGATCAGTTCCGGCGAGACATGCATGCGGATCGGTTCATCGGGCAGCGACGTGTCGATGCGCCGTCCACCGGCCAGGACGCGGTAGCCGTCGGCGCAGCCGCGCACGATCTCGGCGAGGTCTACGTCTTCGGCTTCCGCGGCCGCGATGGCGCGTTCCATCCGGCTGGCTTCGCTCATCGCCCGCACCAGCGCGCCCAGCCGCGCCACGCCGTCACGGGCCCGGGCCAGATAGGGCTCGGCCTCGGCGGGCAAGCCGGCATGGTCGAGGTTGTCCAGCGAGGATTTCACGATCGCCAGCGGTGTGTTGAGCTCGTGCGAGAGTTTGGAGGCCAGGGTGCGCAGGTAGTCGGTGTAGCCGCCCACCACCTCGAAGAGCCGCGCGAAGCTGCGGGCCAGGTCACCGAGTTCGTCGGTGGCATCGGTGAGCGGGAAGGGACCATCCAGGCGACCATCGTTGTCCTGCGCGCGTTCGGCGGCGTTACGCAGGCGCCGCAGACGGAAGGTCAGGCGCGTGGCGAACAGCAGCAGCACGCCACCGGCCACCAGCAACACACCGAAGCTCACGATAAGCAGGCCGAAGAGCGCACGATTGGCGAGCAGCGGCACG
>CAJYHU010000253.1 GCA_913774655.1 uncultured Luteibacter sp.
CCGGGGAAGCCTTCGCCTCGCCCTGCGGACGCGGCGTCGGGGCGACCGTGGCGCCTTCGGCACCCTCGCGCTGCCCACGACCGCGGCCGCCACGGCGGCGACGCCGCTTCTTCGGGGCCGATTCGGCGGCCATCGCGTCGGCGACGGCCGAAAGGCCGGACACCGTCTCGGCTACCACCACGGTCTTCACCGGCACCTCGGTCGGCGCGGGGGCGTCGGCTCGCGGCGGACGCGGCGTGCGCTCGCGGCTGCCGGCGCGCTCACCCGAGCGCTCGCCGGACCGCGGACCGCGGCCACCGCGCGGGCCACCGCGACCGCCCTTCTCCGGCGGCGCGCCACGGGTGGGCACGTGGCCACCCGGGTCGGTGGGATCGTCGATCTCGTCCTGCACGCCGTCGGCGCGGGGGCGCGGCGCCGGCATCACCAGCATCCGGGCCTCGATCGAGGCGGTAGGGATCTTCTGGTTGATGTAGGTCTCGATGTCCGGCAGGCCCATCGCGTAGAGGTCGCAGGCGAAACTGATCGCGTCGCCCTCCGCACCGAGGCGCGCCGTGCGGCCGATGCGATGGACGTAGTCTTCGGCATCCTGCGGCAGGTCGTAGTTGAAGACGTGGCTCACGGCCGGGATGTGCAGACCGCGGGCCGCCACGTCGGTGGCCACGAGCATGTCGATCTCGCCGTTCTGGAAGCGCTGCAGCAGCTTCTGGCGCTTGACCTGGGGCACGTCGCCGGAAATGGCGCCGACGCGGAAGTTGTGCCGCTTCAGGCGGTCGGTGATGCGCTCGGCCGCAGCCTTGGTATTGACGAAGATGATGCTGCGCTCGGCCTTGCTCTCTTCGAGCAGGTTGAGCAGCAAGGGCATCTTTTCTTCCTTGGAGGGAAAATAGATCACCTGGCGCACGCGGTCGGCCGTGACGTTTTCGGTCTCGACGACGAGCTTTTCGGCCTCATGCATGTGCTCGTAGGCCAGTTCGAGCACGCGGTGGCTCAGGGTCGCGGAGAACAGCAGCACCTGGCGCTGCTCGCGGGCCGGGAGGCGCCGGAAGATGAAGCGCACGTCCTTGATGAAGCCGAGGTCGAACATGCGATCGGCTTCGTCGATGACCATCACCTCGACGCTGCCGAAGCCGAAGACATTCTGCTTGTGGTAGTCGAGCAGGCGGCCGGGGGTGGCGATGATGATGTCGCACCCGTCGCGCAGCTGCTGGCGCTGCTTGTCGTAGTCGACGCCGCCGTAGATAAGCGCGCTGCGCAGGCCGATGCCCTTGCCGATGGTGCGGAAATCCTTCTCGATCTGGATCGCCAGTTCGCGCGTGGGCGCGATCACCAGGGCGCGTGGATCGGTGTCCTTGCGGTCGGCGTGGGCGGGGTTTTTCAGCAGGCGGTCGATCAGGGCGACGAGGAAGGCGAAGGTCTTGCCGGTGCCCGTCTGGGCCTGGCCGGCGACGTCGCGACCGGTGAGCGCCACCGGGAGGGTAAGGGCCTGGATGGGCGTGCAGCGGGTGATGCCGGCGGCGGCCAGGCCCTGCTTGAGCAGCGGATGAAGATCGAGGTTTTCGTAGAAGACGTCGGTGAGAACGGTTTCGGACATGGTGTGATGAAGGCCTGGAAGCTTGCGCCGCGGGATGCGGCGCCGTCCCGGCGGCGTGCTAGCCCCACGGGACGGAGGGAATTCCGGCCGGCGTCACGGGAGAGTCGGGAGCGGCCGGTTGCCAGTGCCGGCGGCCTGTCGAAACACCCGGCGCACGGTGGCCGGAGGCGGTGTGCGCCGGTCCGACGGCTTCCGCTGGCATAGGTGAACCGGCTGCGTGAACCGGTTTACCTATGTCAACGGAAACCATCCGCCGGCCGCTTGAATCGCTTGAATCGCGCCCCTAGTTCGGTTGGAATGAGGGCCATGGGCGTCTATCGCCACGACCTTCCGTTCCGGTTCGACCCATGACTCGGGGCGCCTTAGTGTAGCCGATGCCGGCGCCAGGGTCGTCAACCCGCCTTTTTTCCCCTTTACTTTCCCCTGGAGACCACGGTGAGCGACAAGATCACCCATACCACCGACGCCGCTTTCTCGAAGGACGTCCTCGAATCGGATACCCCCGTCCTCCTCGATTTCTGGGCGGAGTGGTGCGGTCCGTGCAAGTCGATCGCGCCGGTCCTGGACCAGCTCGCGAGCGAATACGAGGGCAAGGTGAAGATCGTGAAGATCAACATCGACGAAAACCAGCAGACGCCGCGCCAGTACGGCATCCGCGGCATCCCGACGCTGATGGTGTTCAAGGGCGGCCAGGTCGCCGGCACCCAGATCGGCGCCGTCGGCAAGAGCCAGCTCGCCCAGCTCATCGAAAAGTCGATCTGACCTCTCTTCACGCGTTACCCCAGCCGCCGCGTGGGGCGCTTTACGATGCGCCTCACGCGATGCTAGGCTCTAGGGGTTCGCCGGGACACCCCTTGTCCCCCTCGCTGCGAACCCCTTCCCATTCTTCTTCCAACGGCGCCCCGTGAGGTTTGCCCGTGTCTGATATCGAAACGAAAGACTCCATCGACGCCAAGGGCGCCGGCGATACGCCTGCGACCGAACCGCGTCCGCGCACCCGCCGCAAGGCACCCGCCGCCGAGGCGCCCGCGGTCGAGACCCCGGCTCCCGTGAAGGCTCCGGCACCCGCGCCGCAGAGCGAACTGCCACTAAGCGCCAAGCCTGCCTTGGCTCCGCAGGGCGAGGCGTCCCAGCCCACCGCGCCGCCGCAGCCCTACGCGCCGCTGCCCAGCCTGCCCAACCCGCAGGCGGCCCATAACCCCAATCCGCAGGCGCCGTCGCCGCAGCAGGGCCAGGGTGGCCAGAATCCGGGCCAGGGCCCGAACGCCAACCGCAATAACAACAGCAACAACAATAACGACCAGCGCGAAGGTCGCGGCCGTCGTCGTCGCAACGAGCGCAACCAGCAGCGCCAGGGCGGAAACGGCAACGGCGGCAATAACGGCAATTACCAGCACCCGCGCAACAACAACGGCTATCCCGTCGACGACGACGAGAACGCCGACGCCGGCAGCAACGATCGCCTGATCAACCTGACCGAGCTCAAGCGCAAGAATTCGATCCAGCTCCTGGAATTCGCCGAGTCCCTCGGCATCCGCGAGGGCGTGGCCCGCCAGCGCAAGCAGGACGTCGTCTTCAACATTCTCAAGGCCCACGCCCGCTCCGGCGGCGGCATCTGGGCCGAGGGCGTGCTCGAGATCCTCCAGGACGGCTTCGGCTTCCTGCGCTCGGCCGACGAGTCCTACCTGGCCGGCCCTGACGACATCTACGTGTCGCCCAGCCAGATCCGCCGCTTCAACCTGCGTACGGGCGACTACATCACCGGACGCGTGCGCCACCCGAAGGAAGGCGAGCGCTATTTCGCCATGCTCAAGGTCGACGACATCAACGGCGATCCGCCGGAGGCGTCGAAGAACAAGCTGCTGTTCGAAAACCTCACCCCGCTGTTCCCGCGCAAGGCGTTCAAGCTCGAGCGCGGCAATGGGTCCACCGAGGACATCACCGGCCGCATCCTCGACCTCGTCGCGCCGATCGGCCGCGGGCAGCGCGGCCTCATCGTCTCCCAGCCCAAGTCGGGTAAGACGATGATGCTGCAGAACATCGCCCAGGCCATCCAGTACAACCATCCCGACGTGCACCTGATCATGCTGCTGATCGACGAGCGTCCGGAAGAAGTCACGGAAATCGCCCGCACGGTGCGCGCCGAGGTGATCAGCTCCACCTTCGACGAGCCGGCCGTGCGCCACGTGCAGGTCGCCGAAATGGTGATCGAGCGCGCCAAGCGTCTTGTCGAGCACAAGAAGGACGTCGTGATCCTGCTCGACTCCATCACCCGCCTCGCCCGCGCCTACAACACCGTGGTGCCCAGCTCCGGCAAGGTGCTTACCGGCGGTGTCGACGCCAACGCCCTGCAGCGTCCCAAGCGCTTCTTCGGCGCGGCGCGCAACGTGGAAGAAGGCGGCAGCCTCACCATCATCGCCACGGCGCTGACGGATACCGGCTCGAAGATGGACGAGGTGATCTACGAGGAGTTCAAGGGCACCGGCAACATGGAAGTGCACCTTTCCCGCCGCATTTCCGAGAAGCGCGTCTACCCCGCGATCGACATCAATCGCTCGGGCACCCGCCGCGAAGACCTCCTGATCGACCCCGACCTGCTCGCCAAGATCTGGATCCTGCGCAAGCTTCTCCACCCGATGGATGAGCTGGCCGCGATGGAGTTCATGCTCGACAAGATGAAGAACACCAAGTCCAACGACGAGTTCTTCAATTCGATGAAGCGCTGACCAGCACACCCGGTCCGCCCAGCGAACGAGACGGAAGGCCGCCCCATCGGGCGGCCTTCCGCTTTTCGACGCCCCGTTCCTTTGCCATGGTTCACACGCTGCATTTGGTACGCTCGCCACACTTTTGCTTGCCCGCGCGCGCCCCCATCTGTGCGGCTCCGGCCCCGCCGATCCATGCCAAGGAAGTTCCGTGTCCATTCCCAGCGCCGCCAAGAGCACGCCCATCGGCGACCGTCACGACCTCGTCGCCTATCTCGCCGAGGGGGAAAAGCCGCGCGAGCGGTGGCGGATCGGCACCGAGCACGAGAAATTCGGCTTCTACACCGACGACCTCACGCCTCCGCCGTTCGAAGGCGCGCGTCCGGGCATCCGGGCCATCCTGGAAGGGCTGGCCGAGCGCTATGGGTGGGATATCGCCCGCGAGGGCGACACGCCGGTGGCCCTGACCAAGGGCATGGCCAACATCACCCTCGAACCCGCCGGCCAGCTGGAGCTCTCCGGGGCGCCTCTGGAGTCCATCCACCAGACCTGCGACGAGGTCAGCACCCACCTCCAGGAAGTGCGCTCGGTGGCCGACGCGTTCGGCATCGGCTTTCTCGGCATGGGCTTCCAGCCCAAGTGGCGCCGCGACCAGATGCCGTGGATGCCCAAGGGCCGCTACAAGATCATGCGCGAGTACATGCCCAAGGTCGGCTCGCTGGGCCTGGATATGATGACCCGTACCTGCACGGTGCAGGTCAACCTCGACTACGCGACCGAAGCGGACATGGTGAAGAAATTCCGCGTGGCATTGGCCCTGCAGCCGATCGCCACCGCGCTCTTCGCCAACTCACCCTTCACCGAGGGCCAGCCGAACGGCTTCAAGTCGTATCGCTCCCACGTGTGGACGGACACCGACGCCGACCGCACCGGCATGCTCGATTTCGTCTTCGAGGACGGTTTCGGCTACGAGCGCTATGTCGACTACATCCTCGACGTACCCATGTATTTCAGCTACCGCGACGGTCGCTATGTCGATCTGTCCGGGCAGGACTTCAAAGCCTTCATGCGCGGTGAGCTCGCGGCGCTGCCCGGCGTGCGGGCCAATATGAAGGACTGGGCCGACCACCTCACCACTGCGTTCCCCGAGGTGCGCCTGAAGCAATACCTGGAAATGCGTGGCGCCGACGCCAGCCCGTGGAACCAACTCTGCGCCCTGCCCGCCTACTGGGTCGGCCTGCTGTACGACGACGTGGCCCTGGACGCGGCCTGGGACCTGGTCAAGGACTTCAGCAAGACGGAGCGCCACGCCCTGCGCGACGGTGTGCCCAGGCATGCCCTTGCCCTGCCATTCCGCGGTCACAGCGTACGCGAGCTCGCGCTGGAATCGCTCAAGATCGCCGAGCACGGCCTGAAGCGGCGCGACGTACGCAGTTCGCGCGGCGCCGACTAGTCGATCTATCTCGAAACGCTGCTGGAAATGGCGCTATCGGGAAAGACCAATGCGGACACTAAGCTGGAGTTGTTCCACGGCAAGTGGAACGGCAACGTGGATCCCGTGTTCGGGGAATACGCCTACTGATCGCACCGGGCGGATCTGCCCGAGCCACGAGGGTGGACACCAGGGTCTCACCGCCAAACGCCCAGGTGCAACGCGCTCTGGCGCTACCAGGTCTCCACAGCGCCACGGCTCGCGGGATCAACCATCGACCTGGCCACAAGATCGACCGCCGGGAGGGTTCCCGGACTTCCGTGAAGAACCTAAAAAAAACCTCCCCGTCGCCGGGGAGGTTTTTTCCTTTCAGGCACTGATCGGTGAATCGATCAGAACTGATACTTGGCCGAGACCGAGAGCAGGTTGCCCTTGTCGTCGTTCTCGCCGACCAGGCGATCGTTGGTCGCGCTGCTCACACCACCGATATGCGCCTTGTTGACGAAGATGTGCGCGTAGCCGGCGTTGATTTCGAAGCGCTCGGTCGCCTTGTAGCCGATACCGAAGGCCAGCCACTTGCGGGTGGAGTCCGGCACGCGCGGCGAACGGGTGTCGTCGTAGGTTGGGGTGCTGTCCACGGCCACACCGGCGCGCAGCGTCAGGCGGTCGGTGGCGTAGTACTCGCCGCCGGCCGACAGGAAGTAGCTGTTGCGCCAGCTGTAGTTTTCGCTGGTCGGCGGCTGGTTCGGGTTCGAGTAGTTGACCGTGAGGTCCTTGAACGAATCCCACTTGGTCCACGACAGGTCGAAGCCCAGGCCGAACTTGGTGTCCTGGTGCCAGAAGCTGGCGGTCGCCACGGCAGGCGTGGTGAAGCCGGCCTGGCCGTCGGTGTGGGTAAACGGCGGCTGGCCGCTGCCCAGCAGGGCGCCCACGGTCGGGTTCGACAGCACGGCGGTCACGTTCGACGGCATCGTGAAGTTGCCGGTGCCTTCCAGCGTGTGCTTGATCTTGCTGCGGTAGGCGAGCGAGAGGCGATCGTTCGGCGTCAGCTTCCACAGGCCGCCGACCTGCCAGCCGTAGGCCCAGTCGTCGCCCTTGATGCGGGCGACGCCGTCGCTACCCGGCTGCACGATGGTCGCGTACTGGGTGGCCAGCGCCTGGGCCACGGCCGGCGAGATCTGGCCGGCGGCGGCGGCACGCTGGATCAGGCCCAGGCCGACGGAGTTGTAGTTGATGGCGCTGGTCAGTTCGGCGCTGGTCTTCTGCGCGATGGCGCTGACGCCGAGCGCGAAGTCGTCGGTCACGTCATAGGAGGCCGAAAGAGTGATGTCGAACGACTTGAAGTCGGACTTCACCGCGTTATAGCGGCCCTTCCAGTCGCCGTCGTACTCCGTCTTGAAGCCGAACGGCGCGGTAGCGGCCAGGCCGAGGTGCCACTTGTCGCTCACCTGGGTGGCGAAATACAGCGCCGGCACCGGGATGGTGGTGCCCGCGTCGCCGCCGTTGCCGCCGCTGATCGGGCGACCCTGGGCATCGGTGGCCGTGCCGCGGAACTTGGTGCTGAAGTTGATGCCGGTGACGTCGGCCTGGAACACGTTGCCCTGCAGCAGCGACATCGCGGCCGGGTTGTTGACGATGACCGAGGCGTCGTCGCCCGCGGCGGCCGAACCGGCGAATGCGCGACCGAGAGCCTTGGCGCTGTTTTCCTTCAGCTGGAAGGCACTGGCGTGGGCGGCCTGGGGAGCCACCAGCGCGCCGGCGATGGCCAGCGAAAGCGCGGCGACGGCCAGCGGGCGAATACGGACGTTCATCTGCATGAGGGCTCCTGCTTTTTTTCGTGGGGTGTCGGCTGCGGGGAAAACTTATCTGTTTTCATACGCGCGTTTAACAAACCGGCGACGAACTTTGGAGGACTTGACGTATTTTTTGCAAGTGCAGTCGCAACAAAGCCGAAACCGCCGACAGGTTAGTGCGCACGCAGGCGCAGGATTTTGGTAGGGTGTGATGCCGAGCCGCCGCGAGACCTGCCGTCATGCACTGCTTCGTCTACGCCAGCCTGCGCAAGCCCGACACCTATGTCTGGCTCGTCCGTCGCGAGGGATTCGACCTCCTCCCACCGCCGTTGGCCCTCCTGCTGGGCGACCTCCGCTTCGCGCTCGAGGTCGAACTCACCCCGCAGCGAAAGCTTCCGCTCGACGATGCTGAGAAAGTACTCACCAATCTGCGCGACCAGGGCTGGCACCTCCAGACACCACCCCACGAGACGCTGAGCGTCTGCAACCTTCCCAACCATCACCGTGAGATCGATCCGGTCCGACCCTGACCTGGCCGATTCGGTGCAGTTCCCGACCGTGCAGGCGTGGTTAACACCGCGTTACCGTCTGCCGCGTTTTCGCTTCGTATACTCCCGCGCATGGCCAATCCCAAACGTCGTCGACCGCCGCTGATCAAGGCGCTGCCCTGGTTCCTTCCCGCCCTCGCCGCCGTCGCGTGCGCCGGGCTGACCGCCTCCCCGCTGACCCTGATCCCCCTGCTGCTCGCCAACGCCCTGGCCATGGGCGCGGTATGCCACGCGATCGGTTTCGATCCGGAGCCCAGCTACCTGCGCACGGTGTTACGCCGGGGCGCCGCCAACGTGGTGATCTTCACCGGCTACACCTTCGTGGTGTTCGTGCTTGTGGCGTGGCCGCTACTGAAGCTGACCCAGGCGCCGAGCCTTGGCGCCGCCCTGCTGCTCGCCGCGACGCTCGTGGTGGCGCTGGCCGCCCTGTGGCGCACCTGGCCCGCATTCGGCCTGCTCTTCCTCTGGGACGACGCCTACCCCGAAGACAGCGGTAACGGCTCATGGATCTTCACCGCCGTGGCTCGTTCGGTCAGCTTCGGCCGCCATCTGTCGGCGGAAGATCGCTTCTTCAGTCATTTCCTGCCATCGGCCTTCAGCCTGCTGGTACTCGCGTTCTGTGCCGTGGCCCTGTCCGGCCTCTACGGGGTACTCCCGCCGGAGATGCGCATCGCCGCCCTGGGCATCTATGCGGTGGTGCTGCTGCCGCTGGGCTGCATGGTCATCGCCAACCGTACGCTGCGCGCGCTGCTGTGCGACCGCCGGGGTCACCTGCGCACCGCCCGGGCCGACCCCCGGCGCGAGGCGGAATCCCGCCGGGAACCGACGCTCGCGATGGACGAGCCCGCGCCGCCTCCCGCACCGATCCCGGTGCTGAGCCAGGAAGAAAGCCTGCCCGGCGTGCGCGAACGCGAGTTGCTCACGGCCATTCGCAAAGGTGACGTCGCCCGTGCCGTCGCGCTTGTGGAAGCCGGGGCCGCCCCGGATACCGCCGCCGAGCCGGGCGACCGCGACCAACGACCGGTGCTCACCCTCGCCGCGCTGTCGCCGGACACCCGTCTGTTGCGCGCCCTGATCGCCAAGGGCGCGACGGTCGACCGAGCGCACAATGGCGTCACTGCGCTGCTCGCCGCCTCGCGCGACAGCTGGCACGGACGCCCCGAAGCGGTGCTGACCCTGCTTACCAACGGTGCCGACGCCACGCGCGCCGATGCCGAAGGCAACACGGCGCTGCATGGCGCCGTGCTGAGCGCCGAACCGACGGTCGCGGCGATGCTGGTCGATGCCGGCGCGCCGGTCGATGCCGTCAATGCCGCGGGCGATACGCCGCTGGCCGTCGCCGCGCGCGCGGCCAACTGGACACTGGTTCGCTTCCTGCTCGAACACGGTGCCAAACCGGCGCCCGTCGGCGCGGAACCGGCCATCGTCGCCGCGGCGGGCATCGCCGATGACGACGCCGAAGGGGTCAAGGTGCTGATGCGGCACAAGGGCTCGGTCAACGCGACCGGCCCCAGCGGCCGCACCGCCCTGATCGCCGCCGCGGGCGAAGGGCACGAGCAGATCGTCCGCGCCCTTCTCCAGGCCAACGCCAACCCGAACCTCGCCGATCGGCACGGCACCACCGCCCTCATGGAAGCCGCGCGGGCGGGAGCCCACGGTATCGTGCAATGCCTGGCCGATGCCTCCGCCGACGCCACCCCGCGCGATACGCACGGCCGCGACGCCCTGACCCTCGCCTGCCAGTCACCACGCGCCAAGGCGGCGACCGTACGCGCGCTGCTCGCGCTCGGCGCCCGGCCGAAAGACCCCGGCGCCGACGGACGCAGCGCGCTCGATCACGCCGCCGCGGCCGGGCGCTGGGATTTCGTCGCGCTGCTCGACCCGGATACCCCCCTGCCCAGTTCCCTGAGCGAGTCGGTGCTACCCGAAGCGGGCGCCGATTCGCCCCACCACCTGCATGACGCGCTTCGCTTCGGCCATTGGGCGGTCGCCTCCACCTTCGCCACCAAGGTGCGCGAATGGCCTTCGCACGAACTGGCCACGCTTTACGTAGATCTGGCCGGCACAGGGCTGGACGCGGCGCGGGCCTGGCTGCTCGATCACGGCCTGTCCGCCGAGGCGCGGCTCGCTTCGCCGGAGGGTGACGAACCGTCGGGCCGCCGCCTGTTCGACGCCTTGCTGCAACAGCTGCCCCAGTCCGCCGACGCCCTGCTCCAGTTGCTGCGCGCGGGCGCCTCGCCGGCGGGCGCGGGCCTGCTCGGCCAGGCCCTGTGCCGCCTGGACGGTGCCGACGACGCGCTGGCGCTCACCATGCTTGAGGGGGGGGCCGATCCGTTCGGTGCCGATGCGCGTGGGCGGACCCCGATGCACATGGCGGCGGCGAGCGGCCTGCCGCGTGTGCTGGCCGCCCTGCTCGCCCGTGGCGTCAATCCCAACGTGCGCGACTTCGGCGGCCGCACCCCGTTGCACGCTGCACTGGATCATGGCGGCGATACGCTTCCGCTCGTCCGCCCGCTGGTGGCGCACGGCGCCGATCCCGAAGCGGCGGACGTCAACGGCGAGACGCCCTACGGCCTTGGTATCGGGCGTGGCGACGTCGAGCGCTGGTTGAGTTGGCCGGCATGGCAGCCGCCGCGCCGCCCACTGCGCGCCGACGACCTCCCGGCCGCCGCGGCCGCGGGCGACCTGCACGCGGTGGAGCGGCTGCTCGAACTCGGATTCCCGGTGGACACCCGTGACGAAAAGGGCGCCTCGGCCCTGATTCGCGCGGCCGGCGCGGGACATCGCGACGTTGCCGCGCGACTCCTTGAGGCAGGCGCCGATCCGGCCGCCCCGGCGGCGTCTGGCATCACGCCGCTGGCCGCGGCCGTCAACACGCGTCGTGACGGCGTCGTCGAGCTGCTGCTCTCGCGCGGTGTCGATGTCGACCAGCGACTACCCGGCGGCACCACCGCGCTGATGGTGGCGGCCGCGATGGGATACCCGGATATCGCCGAGCGCCTGCTCGCCGCGAACGCCGACGCGAAGGCCGAGGACGCCCATGGCCACACCGCGCTCCACGCGGCGGCGCAGTACAGCTTCGGCAGCAGCGACAGCCTGCGCGCGCGCCGCCTGTTCGACGTGCTGATCGCTCGCGGTGCCGACGTCAACAAGGCCGACAAGGACGGTGCCACGCCGCTCTTGCTGTTGCTCGGCTCGCACATGCGCCCCGGGAGCACGGCCGATGCGACGCACCTGGGCGCGCTCGTGCCGGTACTGCTCGACGCCGGTGCGTCGATGGAACACGCCGACCAACGCGGCGTGAGCGCGCTGCACGCGAGCGCGATGCATGCCCTGCTCGCACCCGCGCGCGTGCTGCTGAATCGCGGTGCGAACCGCCACGCTGCCGACGCCTTCGGGCGCACGGCAGGGGACGTGGCACGCCATCTCGGGTACGTCGATATCGCGCATGAGCTGGGCGTGCGCAGCGGTACGATCCCGAGCGTGCGGCAGACGCTGCGGCAGCCCGCGCAGCCCGACTGATACCCGCTGGACCGGTCGGGGCGGCGGTCATGCCGCCGCCGACGGGGTCATCGACCGCCGCGTTCGCGCTCTTCGGCGAGGTCGGCTTCGAACAACTGCTGCAGGTCGTGCAGCGCTTCGTTGGACGTCTGCACCAGCGCCGCTTCGTCGTCGTAGACGAGATACTGCTGACGCAACACCTGGGTGTCGTGGGCCCGGAACCGCTCGATGCGGCTGGTCGCCACTTCCGGCGCCATGCCCAGCGATTCGAGCACGTGTCGGGTCATCTCCAGACTGGAAAAGAAAGTCTCGCGCACGGGGTCTTCCACACCGATATCCATCAGGCGGAACACGTGCTGGCGGTTGCGGGCCCGGGCGACGATCTTCAGGTGCGGATACTGCCGGCGCACGAGCCGCGCAGTGCGGATATTCGCTTCCGGATCGTCCGTGGCGATGACGAACACCTCGGCCTTGTCCGCCTGCGCCGCGCGTAGCATTTCCGGCCGGCCGGGATCACCGAAGAACAGTGACGTGCCGCCGAAGCGGCGCGAGGTGTCCACCTGCTCGACCGAGCTTTCCAGCGCCACGAACGGGATGTCCTGGGCACGCAGGATGCGCGCCACGATCTGCCCCATGCGGCCGAAGCCGGCGATGATGACGCGCGGTGCGTCAGCCTCGATCTGGTCGAATTCGCGCTCTGGCTTGCGCACGCGCTCGCGGACGAGTCGCGATGCGGCCAGCACGAGCAAGGGGGTGAGCGCCATCGAGAGCGAAATCGCCATCACCATCAGCCCGCGCTGGCTATCGTCGATGAGGCGATTTTGCTGGGCGAGGTTGAGGATCACGAAAGCAAACTCGCCGCCACTGGCCAACACGGCGGCCAGGCGCACGGCATCGCCGCCGCCGAGCGCGCCCACGAGCCGACCAAGCGGCCAGATGAGCACAGCTTTTACCGCCAGGAGCAAGGCCACCATGCCCAGCACGAGCAACGGCTGGGCGACGAGCAGGGCGAGATCCACCGACATGCCCACGCTGACGAAGAACAGGCCCAGCAGCAGGCCCTTGAACGGCTCGATGTTCGATTCGAGTTCGTGACGGTATTCGGAGTCGGCCAGGAGCAGCCCGGCGAGAAACGCGCCCAGCGTGGTCGAAATACCCGCCAGTTCCATCAGCCACGCGGTGCCCATCACCACGAGCAGGGCGGTGGCGGTGAAGACCTCGGTGCTCTTGGCGCGCGCGACGAAACGGAACACGTGGCGCAGCAGCAGTCGTCCGCCGACGATCACGCCGAGGATCGTGCCGACCACGCGGATCACCATCATCGGATCGGGCGCGTGGGTGTCGCGCGCGAGCGCGCCGCCGAGCAGTGGCACCGCGGCGATCAACGGGATCGCGGCGAGGTCCTGGAAGAGGAGGATCGCGAACGCCTGGCGGCCGTACACCGTGCCGGCTTCCTTGCGCTCGGCGAGGATCTGCAAGCCGAAGGCCGTCGACGAGAGCGCGAGGCTGCCGCCCACGATGACTGCGGCTTTCCAGGTGAGGCCGAAGAGGAAATAACCGATCGCGCCCAACGCCGTCGCACAGGCCAGCACCTGGAGCGAGCCGCTGCCGAAGACCGCGCGGCGCATCACCCATAGCCGCGAGGGCGAGAGTTCCAGGCCGATGACGAAGAGCATCAGCACCACGCCGAAATCGGAGATCGTCGCGACGCCCTGGGTGTCGCTGACCAGCCCAAGCACCGAGGGGCCGATGACGACCCCGGCGAGCAGGTAACCCAGCACGGCGCCGAGCCGGAAACGTTTCGTCAGGGGGACGGCGATGACCGTCGCCAGGAGAAAGACGACCGCCGTTTCGAGAAAGTGATGTCCGTCCATCCAGCGACTCTCCGCAGATCGCCCTGGATTATGTCACGCCCAGGGCCGTCAGGCCTTGAGCCAACGTGCTACGTCGAGCGCGAAATAGGTGAGGATCGCATCCGCGCCCGCGCGCTTCATCGCCAGCAGCGACTCCATCACCACGGCCTTTTCGTCGAGCCAGCCGTTCTGCGCGGCGGCCTTGATCATCGCGTACTCCCCGCTCACCTGGTAGACGAAGGTGGGCGCGCCGAAGGTGTCTTTCACGCGACGCACGATGTCCAGATAGGGCAGGCCCGGCTTGACCATGACCACGTCGGCGCCCTCGGCCAGATCGAGCTCGACTTCGCGCAGCGCCTCGTCGCTGTTGCCGACGTCCATTTGGTAGGTGTGCTTGTTGCCCTTGCCCAGGTTCGCCGCCGAGCCCACGGCATCGCGGAAGGGGCCATAGAAGCTGGACGCATACTTGGCCGAATAGGCGAGGATGCGCGTGTGGATGTGGCCGGCCGCTTCGAGGGCTTCGCGGATCGCGCCGATGCGGCCATCCATCATGTCCGACGGCGCCACGAAATCCATGCCCGCCTCCGCCTGCGCCAGCGACATCTTGATCAGCGCCTCGACCGTGGGCTCGTTCATCACGTAGCCGTCGGCATCGATCAGGCCGTCCTGGCCGTGCGTCGTGTACGGATCGAGGGCGACGTCACCGATGAGACCGAGCCCGGGGAAACGTGTCTTCAACTCACGCGTGGCGCGCTGAAAGAGCGCGTCCGGATTCCACGCCTCGCGGGCATCCTCGCTCTTGGCCGAGGCGCCGACGGACGGGAACAGCGCCAGCGCCGGGATGCCCAGCTCGACACACGCGGCGCCGAGCTTGAGTAGCTCGTCGATGGACAGTCGCTCGACGCCGGGCATGGACGGCACCGGTTCGCGCACGCCCTGCCCCTCGACGACGAAGGCGACCATGATGAGGTCGGACACGGTAAGGACGTTTTCGCGCATCAGCGCGCGGGAAAAGGCGTCGCGGCGCATGCGGCGCATGCGAACGGCGGGAAAGCTCATGGGAGGCGGCCTGTTCGGTGGCGATCCGCCCATTTTACGCCCCGCATCCTCGCCGCGGCATGCCAAAGCGTCGCAGGCCGCTCAGCCCTCGACGGGAATGCGCGCCGTGGTCGCCGGATCGAAGAAATGCAGGCGCCCCGGCCGGAACCCGAGGCCGACGTCGCTGCCGGCCGCCACCGCCGACTGCGGCGGCACGCGCGACACCAGCTCGTCGCCCGCGTAGCGCATGTTGAGGAAGATTTCGTTGCCCACCGGCTCCACCACCTCGACGTGCGCACGCAGGCGTTCGTCGAGACCTGCATGGTCGGCCACGGTGAGCAGGTCTTCGGGGCGCAGGCCGACGATGATCGGGCTGTCGACGTACGCGGCGAGCGCCGCCGAATCGGTGCCCAGATCGATGGCGCCGTCTTTCATCACCAGGCGCAGGCCATCCTCGCGGCGCAGGGTGCCGTGGAAGAGATTCATCGCCGGGCTGCCGAGGAAGCCGGCCACGAACAGGTTGGCCGGCTTCTCGTAGAGCTTCATCGGCGTGTCGAGCTGCTGGATCTCGCCGCCGTTGAGCACCACGATGCGCTGCCCCAGCGTCATCGCCTCGATCTGGTCGTGGGTGACGTAGACCATGGTCGCGCCGACGCGGCGATGGATGCGGGCGATCTCCACTCGCGTGGAAAGGCGCAGCTTGGCGTCGAGGTTGGACAGCGGCTCGTCAAGCAGGAACACGGCCGGATCACGGACCATGGCGCGCCCCAGCGCCACGCGCTGGCGCTGCCCGCCGGAGAGCGCGGCCGGGCGATGGTCGAGGCGCTCTTCCAGCCCGAGCATCGCGGCGGCGTCGGCCACGCGACGCGCGATCTCGTCTTTGGCCACGCCGCGCAGGCGCAGGCCGAAGCCAAGGTTCTCGCGCACCGTCATGTGCGGGTAGAGCGCGTAGTTCTGGAACACCATGGCGATGTCGCGATCTTTCGGCGCCACGTCGTTCACCACGCGGTCGCCGATGGTCATCGTGCCCCCGGTGATCGATTCCAGCCCGGCGATCATCCGCAGCAGCGTGGTCTTGCCGCAGCCCGACGGCCCCACCAGCACCAGCAGCTCGCCGTCGGCGATCTCGAAGCTCGCCTCCTTCAGGGCGACGTGCCCGTTCGGGTAGACCTTGCGTACCTTTTCCAGACGCACCGCTGCCATGTACCGCTCTCCCGTAAGGTCCGGAACCCGCATCGCACCGGACAATCCGGTATTCTGCCGACGTAAACGTTTACGTCAAAGTGGCTGCAGGGTAGCCGTGAAGGATGCCCGAAGGAAATCGTCACTGGACGCCAGCCCCGGCCCAAGGCACCCTTCCGGGCTATCCCCGTGACACGACAGGTTTCCAACATGGCCAACGTGAGCGCCCCGGCGCCGACCTTGCTTGCCGACCTCGGCGGCACCAACGTGCGCTTCGGCGTCGCGCATCCTGAGCAGGATCAACCGCTTATCCAGGAAAGCGTGCGGCGCTACCACGTCAAGGACTACCCCTCCCTCGCCGACGCGGCCCGGCAGTATTTCAAGGAAACCGGCCACGAGGCGCAGCGCGCCATCATCGCTGCCGCCGGCCGCATCGACAACGGCGAAACGGTGAAGGTCACCAACAACCCGTGGGCGATCTCCGCGCACAAGCTCGCCAAGGAACTCGACCTTGAGTGGGTGCACCTGGTGAACGATTTCGCCGCCCAGTCCATGGCGGTGATGCTGATGAGCCCGGACAAGCGCATCGACGACGCCGGCCATTGCGAACTGGAGAAAGTCGGCACGCTGCCGGTGCCGACGATCGGCGCGAAAGACGAGCAGACCTTCGTGGTCGTGGGTCCCGGCACTGGCCTGGGCGTCGGCGGCCTGCTGATCCGCGGCGAGAAGGTGAGCGTGTTGCAGACCGAGGGCGGCCATGCCGGTTTCGCCGCGCACAGCCCCGAGGACATCGAGATCCTCAAGGTGCTCAACCTCAAGTACGGCCGCGTCTCCAACGAGCGCCTCATCAGCGGTCAGGGTCTGGCCAACCTTTACACGGCGATCTGCGAGATCTCCGGGCAGAAGGCCGACGAAGACATCACGCCGGAAGAAATCACCCGTCGCGCCACCGACAAGACCTGCCCGATGTGCGCCCGCGCGGTGGAAACCTTCGCCGGCATCTTCGGCAGCGTCGCCGGTGACCTGGTACTCACCCTGGGCGCGTGGGACGGCGTGTACCTCACCGGCGGCATGACGCCGATCCTTCTGCCGTGGATCCAGAAGCACTTCCGCGAACGCTTCGAAGCCAAGGGCCGCTTCCGTGACACGATGGAAAAGGTGCCCACCCAGGCCATCATGAACCCCGAACCGGGCCTCATCGGCGGCGCGGCCCTGGCGATCGTGGAAGCCGGCGGTACGCCGCTGCGCGGCCGCTGACCGTCACCTCCGTGCAGGAGCCCGCCCCGCGGGCGATAGGCAGGCGCCCGTCCGGCGGGCGACCCGGCCGCTGACTCACGGACCGACCAGCCGGTCGCATCCGCGATCAGGCGTCAACCGGCATCCCCGGGGACGCCATCGCCCGCCTAGACCGAGGGGGCGAGCAACGCGTCGAGATCGTTCTCGTCGAAGCTCAGCCGTTCGCGGCTACCGCCGCCTTCGAGCACGGCGTCGGCCAGTTCCGCCTTGCGCACCTTGAGCTCTTCGATGCGTTCTTCGACCGTGCCCGCCGTGATCAGCCGATAGACGAACACGGGTTTGTCCTGGCCGATGCGATGCGCGCGATCACTCGCCTGCGCTTCCGCGGCGGGATTCCACCATGGGTCGTAATGGATCACCGTGTCGGCGCTGGTGAGGTTGAGGCCGACGCCGCCGGCCTTGAGCGACAGCAGGAACAACGGTACCTCACCGTCCTGGAAACGCTGCACGGGTTCGGCGCGGTCGCGCGTCTCGCCGGTGAGCGTGACGTAGGTGATGCGACGGCGGTCCAGTTCCGCGGCGATCAGGCGCAGCATCTCGGTGAACTGACTGAACAACAGCACGCGGCGGCCTTCGGCGAGCAGCGCGGGCAACATGTCCATCAGCAGTTCGAACTTCGCCGACTCGCGCACGCCCCGCGCGGCCTCCAGCTTCACCAGGCGCGGATCGCAGCACACCTGGCGCAGCTTCAGCAGCGCGTCGAGCACCACGATGCCGCTGTGTGCGATGCCACGCTGCGCGATCACCTCGCGCAGTTCTTCGGCCAGCGACAGGCGCAGGCTTTCGTAGAGGTCGCGCTGACGCGGTTCCATCACCACGCGGCGGGTGATTTCTGTCTTCGCCGGCAACTCGGACGCCACCTGCGATTTCGTCCGCCGCAGGATGAACGGCGCGATGCGGCGGTTGAGCCGCTCCTGGCACGCGGCATCCTGGTGTTTTTCGATGGGCACGCGGTAATGCCGACGAAAAGCGCCTTCGTCGCCAAGCAGGCCGGGCACCGCCAGGTCGATCTGCGACCAGAGCTCGCCGAGATGGTTTTCCAGCGGCGTGCCCGTCAAGCAAAGGCAACGCGGCACGTTGAGCGCGAGCAGCGCGCGGCGCGCCTGCGTGCGTGGGTTCTTCACCTGCTGCGCTTCGTCGAGCACGACGAGCGAGAACGGCTGCTTTTTCAGGGTTTCGACGTCGCGGGGCAACAGGGCATACGTAGTGAGGATGACGTCGTGGCCGCCGATGCGCGCGAAGGTCTCCGCGCGCTGCGGACCATGCAGCGCCAGCAACCGGAGGCTCGGCGCGAAGCGCGCCACCTCGGATACCCAGTTGGGCACGAGGCTGGTCGGCACCACCACGAGCGCGGGGGATTCGAGCGCCCCACGCTCTTTCAACGCCAGCAAGTGCGTGATGAGCTGAAGCGTCTTGCCCAGGCCCATGTCGTCCGCGAGCACGCCACCGGTGCCGGCCTCGGCCAGCGCGTTCATCCAGCGAAGCCCGTCGCGCTGGTAGCCGCGAAGCGTCGCGTTGAGCGCCTCCGGTACGGCGTCGCTGGCGCGTTCGGCCGCCTCGCGCAGACGGCGGGTGAACCCGCGCAGCCGCTCCGGCGCCTCGAACGATCCACCGCTGGGCAACGCCTGGACCAGTTCTTCCAGCCGACCGGCCTGCACGCGGGGAAGATGGAGCTGCTGCCGCGGCTTCTCCAGGTATTCGGCGAGGGGGGCGAGCAGGTCGCGCAGTTCTTTCAGCCGCACGGGCACGCGTCGGCGTTCGTCGACCGGCGCATACCAGACGGAGTCTTCCGCTTCGCCCGGGGCCGGACTCAGGCTGAGCTGGTGCTCGGCGAGCGCCTGGGCTACGGCGGGAAGCAGGTTGACCCGCCGCCCCTCCACCTCGATGCCGATCTCGAGATCGAAGGCCCGGTCGGCATCGTCCTCTTTGGCCTGTCCATACCAATGGACAGGCCCTTCAAGCACTTCGAACGGAAAACTGGGGGCGTAATCGATCAGGAAGCCGTCGATCTCGAGCTTCGTCCGCAGCGCCAGCCAGCGCGCGGGCGTGTTGACTTCGAGCGCGCCCGCGTAGCCCTTGCCGGGAAACAGCCAGGCGTCGTCGGGCAAGGTGTCGGCCATGTCCCAGGGCAGGCCCTCGGTGTCGACCGCCGGGTTGAGGCCGACCGCCTCCAGGGTTTCCATCGTCGCCAGCTCTTCGGCGCGACGCCGGGTGATCTCGAGCAACGTCCCCTGGCGCACGCGGCGCACGAGAGGCTCGCCGCCGCGACTGGGCAGGCGCTCCCCCGCGTAATCGAAGGAAAGGCGGCCGTAGGCGAGCGGCGGCGTGCCGGCGGCCAGCCGTGCGTGCCGGGTCAACGCATGCAGGGTGAGCACGGGCCGGGGCGAGACCTCGGCCCGGCGCAGGTCGCCGAACACCTGGGGCAAGGGCACGCGGCCGGCCATCGACGTGGCCGCCAGGCCGTCGCGGAAGGCGGTGGTGCTTTCCGGCGGCAAGGGCGGCAGGTCGAGCCAGTCGCTTTCGGCCGGGTCGCCCTGCAGGGGACCGACCTCGGCGTGCTCGGCGTCGAGGAACCAGAGCGTACCGATGCGAAAGAGGCGCTGGCTCGGCGGCACGGCGGGCAACAGCTTCTGGCTGCCGTCCTTTTCCATCTGCCAGCGCCAGGTCAGCGGCTGCGGCTTGCCGCGCATGAGTTGCAGTCCGGCCACGCCACCGAAGAAGCAGGGCGCGCTGTCGAGGATGTCCGCCAGCAGGTGATCGCCAAGCGTGCCGCTGAAACGGGCATAGCTGCGGCTCTTGCGCAGCGTCTGCGGCAACCCCAGCACCGTGGCCGCCAGCCGCTTTTCGGTGACCGTCAGCGTGGTGTCATGCAGGTGGCGGCTGTCCAGCGGCAAGGGCCGCGAGAAGCGACCGTCCGCGCCCGCCGTCAGGAGCACCGGGGCGACATCGAGCCGGGCGGCCGGTTCGTGGTCGTCGTTGACCCCTTCGATGAAGAAGCCGAGCACCATGCGCTCGGTGCCGGCGGCGGGCGCGGCCACGCCGAGCGCGCGCCGCCATGCCACGGGCAGCGCCCCCTCGGCCTTCACGTGTCTGCGCTTGTCGTCCGGTTGCTGCATCCGTGTCGATCCCGCCCGCGCGACCAAAACAGGAAGCTTAGCAAAGGCGGGATGACCTGCCGGTAGGACTTTTTACCCCGGAGCGGCCCGGTTCAGCGAGGGCGGCGAAGACCGGTCAACGCCGCCCGGGGAACAGATCGACGGGGTATTCGGCCTTCTGCTCCCGGCTCATCAGCGTGCGCAGCCCTTCGGCCGGCGTCACTTCGCCGTGGAGCACGGCCCGCACCGCGGCCGCGATGGGCAGGTCGAGCCCGTGGAAGTCCGCCAGGCGACCCACCTCATCGGCGGTCACCACGCTCTCCACCACCTGGCCGATCTGGCGCACGGCGTCGTCCAGCGGCGTACCGCGGCCCAGGGCGAGGCCCAGGCGGCGGTTGCGCGAGAGGTCGCCCGTGCAGGTCAGCACGAGGTCACCCAGCCCCGCCAGACCCATGAGCGTTTCCGCACGGGCGCCCAGCGCGACGCCCAGGCGCAGCATCTCGTTCATGCCGCGCGTGATGAGGCCGGCACGGGCATTGAGGCCCAGCTCCATGCCGTCGGCGACACCGGTGGCGACGGCCAGCACGTTCTTCATCGCCCCGCCCAGCTCGGCGCCGAGGATGTCGTTGCCGGTGTACGCACGGAAGTTCGGCGCATGCAGCAACACCGCAAGCTCCTTGCCGAACGCCTCGTCGGTGGCGTGCACCGTGACGGCACTGGGCAGGCCCGCGGTGACCTCACGGGCGAACGACGGCCCGGTGACCACGGCCGCCGGCCGGCCGGGCAGCTTCTCTTCGACCAATTCGTGCAGGAAGCGCCCCGTGCCTGTCTCGAAGCCCTTGGTGGCCCAGGAGATCCGGGTGTCCGGATCGAGCAGGGGCACCATCTGGTCGAGCATGGACGCGAAGGCGTGGCTCGGCACCACGACCAGCACGATGGCCGCGCCGCGCAGCACGCTTGCCAGGTCGCTGTCGTAGGTCAGTTCGGGGGGCAGGTCGAGGTCGGGCAGGTAGCGCAGGTTGCGGCGCGCCGCGGCCATGGCCGCGAGCGCGTCCGCATCACGGCCCCACAACCGCGTGGGTACATCGTTGCGCGCCAGCAGGGCGGCCAGCGCGGTACCCCAGGAGCCGGCGCCGAGTACGGCGACGGCGGGGCGGGCGGGCGCGGTCATGCTCAGCTGTTGAGCGGATGGGCCCCGGCGCCTTCGAGCTGCTGGCGCTGCTGTTCGGCGTAGAGGGCGTCGAAGTTGATCGGCTGCAGGAGGAACGGGGGAAAACCGCCTTCCTGGACCATCGACGAGACCATCTGGCGGCCGTACGGGAAGAGCAGGTTCGGGCAGTAGGAGCCCAGGATGCCGTCGCGGTCTTCGTCGCTGAAGCCGGCGATGCCGAAGATACCGGCCTGGTGCACTTCGGCGAGGTACGCCGTGCGCTCGCCGAGGGCGCAGGTCAGGGTCAGGCTGAGCACGACCTCGAAGAGGTCGTTGCCCAGGTCGGTGGCCTTGTGGCCCAGGTTGAGCTGCACCTGGGGCTGGGCTTCGGTCTCGCCCATCTCCTGGAAGATCTGCGGGGCGTTGGGCGCTTCGAAGGAGGCGTCCTTCACGTAGATCTTCTGCAGCACGAGCTGCGGCTGGCCTGCCTGGCCGTTGACGTTGGTCTCTGCCATTGCGTGTTCCTCGAAAAGGCGTCTGGGGTCGGGTTTCGCGCGCCGTGGCGCGAAAGGCGCCGATTGTTTCATACATCCCGGGGCGCCGCACATCCGGCTTGCGGCGGACGGGGTCCATCTGAGAGAATGCGCGGCTTCCCTATGCCGACCCGATACGTCGGGCAGGTCCGTCATGCGATGCGGGCCTCCATCGGCGGAAGCGCTCCATTCTCCAGCCATCGCGTGGCGCCCCTGTCCGGGATCGCCGCTGGGCCGTCGCCGTCCTGGCCAAAGGGCGGTCCAACCGAATCTATAAGGAGGCCCCATGGCCCGTAGATGCCAAGTCACCAACAAGGGTGTGCAGACCGGTAACAACGTCTCGCACGCGAACAACAAGACCCGCCGCCGCTGGCTGCCGAACCTGCACGAGCGCCGCTTCTGGGTCGCGAGCGAAAACCGCTGGGTCAAGCTCCGCGTTTCCAACCACGCCCTGCGCACGATCGACAAGAACGGCATCGAGGCCGTGCTGGCCGACCTCCGTTCCCGCGGCGAAAAGATCTAAGGAGCTCACATCATGGCAAGCAAGCGCGATAAGCACCGCCTGATTTCCACCGCGGGCACCGGTCACTTCTACACGACCACGAAGAACAAGAAGAACACCCCGGAAAAGATGGTCTTCATGAAGTATGACCCCGTCGTCCGGAAGCACGTGGAATACAAGGAAGGCAAGATCAAGTGATCTTGAAGAAACCCGCCGCAAGGCGGGTTTTTTTTGTTCTTCGCGCAAGTGCCGGGGATGCCGCATGGATGCAGGCCTCGCCGCCACCTCGGACGATGAGGCCAGAGCCTTCGGTATCCACCCTCGAGGCGAGTTCCGCACAAGGGAGCGGCCGCAGGCCGATCAGGCCCATGGGCCGCGTCAGCGGCCTTCGTTGTCGAACGCGGAGGACTGCCCGAGCAGCGAGGGTGGACGCCAAGGTCTCCCTGCGAAACGCCCAGGTGCAACGCGCTCTGGCGCCACAAGGTGGATCGCTGGGAGGGTCCCCGGATATCCGTGAAGCACCTCTTCTATGCTTGGTCCCCGGATTTCCGCGAAGAACAAAAAAACCGCCGTCTCGCGACGGCGGTTTTTTTGGGCAACCGAGGTTCGCTTACGCGCCGACCGCGGAATAGCCCTTCAGGCGCTGGGCGAACTGCTGTAGCGAGCGGATGCCGCTCTCCTCGGCCTCGACGATCCACTGCTGGAGGGCCTTGAGCGCCTTGTCGGCGCCGCGCTCTTCCATCAGGGCCACGAGACGGGCGCGGAATTCGCAGACCGTGCTGAGCGCCGGACGATTGGCCAGGGCCGCCTGCATACGCTCGCGGGCATCGTTGTCGAGCCAGCGACCGCCGTCGGCCAGGGCGCGACGCAGGCGACGCGGGATGGCCTTGATGCTGTCGCCGGCCTGACCGACTTCCTCGCGCATCGTGGGAAGGATGACGTTGCGGTAGTAGTCGGTGGTGGCCTGGAAGCGCAGCGCCAGCACGCCCTTGAGGGTCTCGGCATCCGGCAGGTGCACGTTGGGCCGCAGGTTGAGCGTAGGAGCCACGCGCAACACCTTGGCCAGCCCGACAGTGCGCAGGGTGCAGATCACCGCCCAGCCGATGTCGAACTCCCACTTGCGCAGGGCGAACTTCGCCGAGCTCGGGAAGGCGTGGTGGTTGTTGTGCAGCTCTTCGCCACCGATCCAGAAGCCCCACGGCGAGATGTTCGTCGCAGTATCGGAGCTCTCGAAGTTGCGATAGCCCCACCAGTGGCCGATGCCGTTGACGAAACCGGCGGCCCAGAAGGGGATCCAGATCATCTGCAGCGCCCAGATGGCCGCGCCGAGGACGCCGAACAGGGCCAGATCGATCAAAAGCATCAGCGTCGGGCCCCAATACGGGTGCTTGCCGAACAGATGGCGCTCGAACCAGTCGTCGGGCGTACCGCGGCCGTACTTCTCCATGTCGGCCTTGTTCTGGCTGGCCTCGCGATAAAGCGACACGCCGTCGAGGAAGACCTTTTTGATGCCGAAGATCTGCGGGCTATGCGGATCTTCTTCGGTCTCAACTTTGGCGTGGTGCTTGCGGTGGATGGCGACCCATTCCTTCACCACCATGCCGGTGGTGAGCCAGCCCCAGAAACGGAAGAAACCGTTGAGGGTCCAATGGAAGTCGACGCCACGGTGGGTGGCGCTGCGGTGGTAGTAGAGCGTCACCGTGAAAATGGTGAGCTGGGTGACCACCAACACGTAGACCAGGATCTCGCCCCAGCTTGCGCGGGTGAGGCCATTGGCCAGGAAATCGAGCAGGGTGTCGAACATGAAGTCGGTACCGCGCGGGTAGTGAAGGGGATGTACAGGTACCAGTCTACCGGGGGGTTTCCATACCCACCAGCACGGATGGCGCCTAATTGTGAAAGTCGCGGTTGTCGTCACAATGCCGGTTTGCGCACAATCGCGGGATGACATGCGCCTTCGCCGTTCAGAGAGATCAACGCCCTGCGGCAAGATGGCCGCAAGTTCCTGCCGGTAGGCCGTCGTTGGACGACGTAGGCGCATGACCGCGTCGCCGTTCCTGAACATCCAGGGCGTATCCCGTCGACGGGCGGGGCGCGCGGCCGTGTCCGGGCTCAGCCTGCACCTGAACCGTGGTGAAGTGCTCGGCCTGCTTGGCGTCAATGGGGCCGGCAAGTCCACGACGCTGGCGATGCTGGCCGGCGCGCTTCGCCCGGACTCCGGACATATCCTCCTGGACGGCCAGCGGCTCGACGAACGACCGGCCCTGGCCCGGGACACCGTCGGCTGGCTACCCGAATCCGCGCCCCTGTGGCCGGAACTCTCCGTCGACGAACACCTGATGGCCTTTGCCCGTCTACGCGGCCGCTCGAAGCGTGATGCCCGGCGCCTGGCCGACGCCATGCTCGACCGGTTGCAGCTCGGCGACCTGCGCCGCCGCCTGGCCGGCGTGCTGTCGCAAGGCCAGCGCCAGCGCCTTGGCCTTGCCTGCGCGCTGGTCCACGAGCCGCCGTTGCTGATCCTCGACGAACCCGCCAACGCGCTCGATCCGGTGCAGGTGGCCGAGTTGCGCCGGCTGGTCCGCGAACGCGCCGCGGCGGGCAGTGCCGTCATCCTGTCCACGCATGTGCTCGCCGAGGTGGTCGCGGTGTGCGACCGGGTGGCGATCCTCCATGAGGGATGCCTGCGCCACGACGCGCGGCTGGGCGATCACGCCGCGCTGGAAAAAACCTTCTTCGGCATCGCGACGGGAGCCACCCCATGAGCCTCGGCACGATGACTCGCCTGGAGCTGCGCCGCCTCGCCGTACGGCCGCTGGCCTGGACGCTGGCGGCCTTGACCGGCGCATGGCTGGCCTGGACCTTCACGCTGGGCCTGGGCCAGTTCCTCGGCGCGCAGGTACGCCTCGCCGCCCTGGCCGACGCCCCCGGTTTCACCGATCTGGTGGCGATTCCCCTCCTGGCCGAACTGGTCAAGCTCTCGTTTCTCGTCGTGCCCCTCATGACGATGGCCTCGCTCGCCGGCGAACGACGCGCAGGCACGCTGGCCCTGCTGTGGTCCACCGGGCTGGCACCGTGGCGCATCGTGCTGGGCAAATACCTCGCCGTGCTCGTCTGGCTCGCGCTCTGGTTGCTGCTTACGCTGGCGATGCCGCTGGCCGTCGGCGCGCAGGGCCAGGCCGACTGGGGCAAGCTAGCCGCGGCCACGCTGGGCACCGCGCTCACGCTCGCGACCCTCGCCGCCATCGGCCTGGCCTGCTCGGCGGCCACGAGCGTGCCGGCCATCGCCGCGGCGATGGCCCTGATCATCTCGCTCGCGCTATGGACGGTCGATCGCGGCGCCCAGGCAGCGGGCGTCAGCGGCGGGTTCCTCGAGTGGCTGACGCTGGCCACGCACCTGCAGAACCTCCTGCGCGGCCTCGTGGTCTCCAGCGACCTGGCCTGGTTCGCCCTCGCCATCTCGCTGGCGCTGATCCTCGCCACCCGCCGCCTCGCCGCCGACCGGGAGCGCTCGTGATGCGCCGTGTCGACCGCTGGCTTTTCCTGGGGGTGTTGCTGGCCATCACCGGCGGACTCGGCTTCCTCAGTTCGCGCCATACGTGGACCGCCGACTGGACCCACGGCGCCCGCGCCAGCCTGGCACCCGAAAGCGTCGCCGTGCTGCGGGCCCTGCCGGGCCCCGTGGCGGTGGTCGGCTACCTGTCGCCGACCGGACCGTTGCGCGAGCAGGTCGCCGCCATCGTCGAACGCTACACGCGCGCCAAGCCCGACCTCGCGCTGTCGTTCGTCGATCCGGACCTCGACCCGGCCGCCTCGCGCCAGCTCGGCATCAGCGGCGACGGCGCCTTGCTCGTGCGCTATCGCGGGCGCGAAGAACGGGTCGAGAGCCCGGTGAACGAACGCAACCTGTCCAATGCGCTGGAGCGGCTGGCCCGTGGCGGCGACCGACTGGTGGCGTTCGTCACCGGCGATGGCGAACGGCAGGCCGACGGGCGGGCCAACGCCGACCTCGGCGTCTTCATGAGCCAACTCGGCAAGCGCGGCATCCGCGCCGTGCCGCTCAACTTCAGCCAGACCCAGGGCGTGCCCGATCACACCGACCTCGTCGTGCTGGCCAGCCCCCTCGCGGCCCTGCCCGCGCGCAGCGTGCAGGCGCTGGTCGACTACCTGCACGATGGCGGCAACCTGCTCTGGCTCACCGAACCGTCGAACGACGACCTCGGCACCGCGCCGCTCGCGGACGCCCTGGGCATCCGGGTGTTGCCCGGCGTGCTCGTCGACGGACAAGGCAGCACGTTGAACGTGCAGGACCCGCGGATCGTCGTGCTGGGCGCTTATCCCTTCCACGCGATCACCCGCGGTTTTCGCGATACGACGCTGTTTCCCCAGGTCGCGGCGCTGGCCCAGGTATCGGCGCACGACTGGGCGGTGGTGCCGTTCCTGCGCTCGGGCGAGCGCAGCTGGACCGCCTTCGGCGGCATCGACAACGATCAACCGTCCACCGTCGCCTTCCATCCGGAAAACGGCGAACTCAAAGGGCCGCTCGATTTCGGTTTCGCGCTCAACCGCCTGTCGCCCAGCCCGGCGAAAAGCGAACAACGCGCGGTGGTGATCGGCGACGGCGACTTCCTGTCGAACACCTACCTGGGCAATGGCGGCAACCGCGCGCTCGGCGAGCGCGTGTTCGATTGGCTGCTGGGCGACGACGTGCTGGTCGACCTGCCATCCCGCGGTGCGCCCGATCGGGTGATCGCGCTGTCGCAGGACGGACTCAACGCACTGACCGCCACGTTCCTCATCGCGATCCCGCTGGCGCTGCTCATGCTCGGCGCCGGCATCGCGTGGCGCCGCCGGAGACGCTGACATGGCGGCCCGCGTCGTCGCGATCGTCCTGCTCGCCCTTGTCGCCGTGGCGGTCGCCTGGCAATGGCACGCCGACGACGCCGAGGCGCGTGACCACATGCTCACCGGGCTCGATCCCGCCGCCATCACGCACCTGGAGGTGTCGCTGCGAGGATTCGCCACGCAACGGTTCGAACGCCGCGACGACCACTGGACCGCCGATGGGGCGACGCCTGTCGATGCGGGCCGCGTGGAGGAACTGGCCCAACTCGCACGCACCCCGGTCGACGCATGGAAGCCGTCGTCGGACGTCGATCCGACGCGGATCGGCCTGTCGCCCCCGACCGCCGTGCTGACGCTCGACGGCACGCGGCTGGAATTCGGCGACATGACCGCACTGGGCAAGCGTCGCTACGTGCGCGTCGGCGACCGCGTGGCGATCGTGCCCGCGCAGGCCCTGCCACGCCCGCCGAGGATGCAGGCGCTGGCGACGTCGCCTGGCCCCTGATCGCGCCGGCGGCATCGGCGCCGCTTGCCTAAGGCGGCGCCACGCCCCATCTTGCGCCCATGCCTGAGCTGCCCGAAGTCGAAACCACCCGCCGCGGCATCGCCCCGCACCTGGAAGGCCACCGCGTGGTCGGCGTGGTGTTGCGCCGCCCGGACCTGCGCTGGCCGATTCCGCCGGAGATCAACGCGCTGCTGCCGGGCCAGGTGATCGACCAGGTGGAACGCCGCGCGAAATACCTGCTGCTGCGCACGGCGGCGGGCACGGCGCTGCTCCATCTGGGTATGTCGGGCATGCTGCGCGTGGTGTCGCCGGACGTACCGGTGGGCAAGCACGACCACGTGGACATCGTGCTCGACGACGGCAAGGTGCTGCGCTTCACCGACCCGCGTCGCTTCGGCGCCCTGCTCTGGCAGATGCCCGGCGAAACGCACGAGCTGCTCGACGGCATCGGCCCGGAGCCGCTGACCGACGCCTTCGACGGCGACCTCCTGTGGCGGCTCTCGCGCGGCCGCACGGCGGCGGTGAAGACATTCCTGATGGACAACGCGGTGGTCGTCGGCGTCGGCAACATCTACGCCAGCGAGGCCTTGTTCGCCGCAGGCATCGACCCGCGCCGACCCGCCGGCAAGGTGGCCCGCGAACGTTATGTGACGCTCGCCGCCGAGGTGAAGCGCATCCTTGCCTATGCCATCACGCGGGGCGGCACGACGTTGCGCGATTTCCTCTCACCCGACGGCGCGCCGGGGTATTTCTTTCAGGAACTGTTCGCCTACGGCCGTGCCGCCGAACCGTGCAAAGTCTGCGGCACGCCGATCAAGGTCGTGACGCTGGGGCAGCGCGCATCGTTCTACTGCCCCCGCTGCCAGCGCTGACGGTCAGTCCGGCCAGCGCATCGCCGCATGCGAGTTGTTGAAGCGCGGATCGTTCTCGTCGCCGGACAGGGCCACCTTCAGCCCACCGCGCACGCCCGTGACGTCGATCAGCTGGCCGTCTTCGAAGCGCGAACCCAGGGCGGATAGCTCGACGAGGTTTTCCGCCAGGGCGCCGACTGCGTCGATGGCGTTGTCGGGCACGTGGGTGATGCTGATGTCGGGACGGCCGAACTTGCGCATGCCACGCGTGCGGATCCACGAGCGCCCCTTGGCCTCCTCCTCGGGGCTGCACAGGATCAGCACATGGTGGCGCGGGGGCGCGCCGCCGGGGACAAGGTAATGCTCACGCCAGGCCGACGCGTCGAACAGGGTGAGGATCTGCGGATCGACCACCACCTTGCCGCCGACGTCGGTCAACGCGGCGACCACGCCCAACGTGTCGCGCAGGTAGTCGAGGCTGTCGCGATCGGGGAACCGGCCGCGAATGACCATGACGTGAGGCGCGGCCTTCGCCGCCTTGAAGGCCTCGGGACTGTCCTCGCGAAGCAGGTCGCCCAGGGCGCCGGCGAGCGGATAGCCCTCCCAGCGTGCCAGCACCGCGTTCTGCATGCGCTGCATCTCGATGCCCTCGGGCAGGCCGGGGCTGCCGTATGTCGACGAGGGAATCGTCACGCCCTCGGCGAAGGCGCCGAACACGAAGAACAGAAGGACGGCTTGCTCATCGCTGGGCTGCCAGTAAGGGCGCGGCCATTCGGCGGCGGTCGTCGTCTCGGTCACGTCAATGTCCTTCGTCGGGGTCGGATTCGCCGAGCGGCAGCATGGGCTGCTGCAGCTCGATACGGCCTTCGCCGGCCGTGATGGTCTTGAACTCGGCGCGGCTCACGGACACATAGCGGTCGTTGCCGCCGATCTCAACCTGGGGCCCCTGGGTGACCGCCCGTCCGTGCTCGTCGACGCGCACCACCATGGTGGCCTTGCGCCCGGAGTGGCAGATGGTCTTGATCTCGTCGAGGTTGTCCGCCCAGGCCAGGAGGTATCGGCTGCCCTCGAAGAGCTCGCCGCGGAAGTCGGTGCGAAGGCCGTAAGCCAGCACCGGGATGCCCAGCCGGTCGACCACGTCGGTCAGCTGCCAGACCTGGGCCTTGGTCAGGAACTGGGCCTCGTCGACCAGCACGCAGTGAAGGGCACCACGGGTACCGATGTCGCGATCCACGGTGGCGAAGAGGTCTTCCTCGCCCGTGAAGCGCATGGCGCGCGCCCGCAGACCGATGCGCGAGGCCACGACGCCTTCGCCATAGCGATCGTCGAGCGCGGGAGTGAGGATGAGCGTGCGCATGCCGCGCTCGTGGTAGTTGTGCGCGCTTTGCAGCAGCGTGGTGGTCTTGCCGGCGTTCATCGCCGAATAGTAGAAATACAGCTTGGCCATGCGGGTTCGGGGTACGGTCGCGACCGGCCATGGTAGCGGAAACCCGGCACCCCCTGATCCACCCGTCCCCGAGACTGGCACCTGCTACCATCCGGTGCCTCGTCCGCCCCTCGTCTTCCGGCCGACCATGCTCAATCCCCAACAACACGCGGCCGTCGAGTATTGCGACGGCCCCCTCCTCGTGCTGGCCGGCGCCGGCTCCGGCAAGACCCGCGTCATCACCGAGAAAATCTCGCACCTCATCGCCCGGCGGCACTTGGCCGCCGAGAAGATCGCCGCCATCACCTTCACCAACCAGGCGGCGAAGGAAATGCGCGAGCGCGTGGGCAAGCTCATCTCCGACGACGCGGCCAGGGCGCTCACGGTGTGCACCTTCCACGCCCTCGGCCTGAAGTTCCTGCAGATCGAGCACGAGCGGGCGACGCTGCGCCGCGGCTTCTCCGTGCTCGACGCGGACGACAGCGCGAACATGATCAAAGAGCTCTCGCCCAAGGGCGTGAAGCCGGAAGTCATCCAAGGCATCCGCAACCTCGTCGGCAAGGCGAAAAACGCCGGGCTCACGCCCGAAGAAGCCATGGCCGCCGCGCGCAGCCCGCGTGAGATCGAGGCGGCGACCATCTACGACCTCTACCAGCAGCGACTGGCCGCGTTCAACGCGGTGGATTTCGACGACCTCATCCGGCTGCCCCTGCGCATCCTCGAAACCGACGCCGACGCCCGTGCCATCTGGCAGGAGCGCCTGCGCTACCTGCTGGTCGACGAATACCAGGACACCAACGACGCGCAGTACCGCCTGCTCAAGGCCATCGCCGGCACCAAGGCCCGCTTTACCTGCGTGGGCGACGACGACCAGAGCATCTATGCCTGGCGCGGCGCCAACCCCGAGAACATCGACCAGCTCGGCCGCGACTTCCCGCAACTGAAGGTCATCAAGCTCGAACAGAACTACCGCTGCGCGAAGCGCATCCTGCGCGCGGCCAATCAACTGATCGCCAACAACCCCCACGTGCACGACAAGCGACTGTGGAGCGACCACATCGAAGGCCCGCCCATTCGCGTACTGGAGTGCAAGGACAGCGACCACGAGGCCGAACGCATCGCCGCCATCGCGGCGAGCCTGCACGAGAAATACAAGGACAAAGGCTGCCGCTGGGACGACTTCTGCATCCTGTACCGCGGCAACTTCCAGGCGCGTCCGCTCGAGAAGGCGCTACGGCTCGCCCGCGTGCCTTATCACCTGAGCGGCGCGCTGTCGTTTCTGGACCGCGCCGAGGTGAAGGACATCCTCAGCTACCTGCGCCTGCTCACCAACCCCACCGACGACGCGGCGTTCCTGCGCGTGGTGAACGTGCCCAAGCGCGAGATCGGTACCACGTCGCTGGAAAAACTCGGCCAGATCGCGCAGACGCGCAACGCGTCGCTGCTGGACGCGGCGCGCAGCGATACCGTGCTCAAGTCGTTGTCGCCGCGACCGGCCTCCTCGCTGGCGAGCTTCGCGCGCCTGATGGACGAACTGCGCAGTCACGCCGTGCACGAAAGCGCCGCCGACCTCGTCGCCACGGTGGTGGAAAAGACCGGCTACGGCGCGCATATCGCCGCGACCACGCCAGACCCCGACCTGCGCGAACGCCGCCTCGGCAACCTGCGCGAGCTGATGGACTGGTTCCGCGCCATGGGCCGCGACGGTGGCCGCACGGGCGACATCGCCCAGCAGCTGGCCCTGCTCAGCCACGCCGATCGCGACGATCCGGGCAACGCGCTGCGCATGATGACCCTTCACTCGGCGAAGGGCCTGGAATTCCGCTTCGTGTTCATCGTCGGCTGCGAAGACGGGACGTTGCCCCACGAAGGCGCGCTCGACGAGGGCCGTCTCGACGAAGAACGCCGCCTCATGTACGTGGGCATCACTCGCGCCAAGGAAGCCCTCACGCTCTCCTTCGCCGCGAAGTCACGCCGCTACGGGGAAATCCTCTCCAACGACCCCAGCCGCTTCCTCGATGAGCTGCCCCAGGACGACCTCCACTGGGACGGCAAGGACCCGGAAGCCGACGCCGAGGTAAAAAAGGAGACCGCGCAGACGCATATGGAGCGGATCAGGGCGATGCTTGCGGGTGGAAGATGAGAGGTGGGGTAGAGGGACGGGAAGCGGGGGCGCCGTGACAATCGCTTGAGGGGGCCGGTGACCATCGAAACACTCAAGGCATGCGTCACGACCTGGTTCCCCGCCTTGCGTCGTCGTGCGCGCCCCTGTCTTTGCCCCGGTTTCAGACCAACCCCTCTGCCTCCAGCTCGCTCTTCAGGTACGCGTAGTAGATCGGCCCCGCGACGAGTCCCGCCAGCCCGAACGCTGCCTCGAATACCAGCATGGCGACCAGCAGCTCCCAGGTGCGCGCGCGGATCTGCCCGCCCACGATGCGCGCGTTGAGGAAGTATTCCAGCTTGTGCACCACCACCAGGAAGCCCAGCGCGGCCACGCCCACCCACAGGGAGACGGACAGGCCGGCGACGGTGATGAGCGTGTTCGAAATGAGGTTGCCCACCACGGGCAGCAAACCGACGATGAAGGTGACGATCACCAGGGTCTTCGCCAGCGGCACCTGCACGCCGAACAGCGGCAGCGCCACCAGCAGGAAGATCGCCGCCAGCGCGGTGTTGATCGCCGAGATCTTCAGCTGGGCGAAGATGATGTTGTGGAACGCATCGGCCAGGCGCGTGGTGCGGGTGGTGAGTTCGAACGCCAGCGGCCGGGCCGGGCGTCCGCCGGAGCCGTGCGAGATGGCCACGATGGCACCAAGCACCAGGCCGATGAGGATGTGCGCGAACATCCGCGCCGCGTGCGTTCCGACCAGCTGGAGATCGCCGGCGTGCTTGTGGGCGAGCTCCATGCTCTGGGCGCGCAGCTCCGTGACGCTGTCCGGCAGGTGCGTCGTGATCCACGCCGGCAGTTGCTCACGGGCCTTGTCGACGAGCGGGGCCAGCTTGGCGTCCCACAACTGGCGCGGGTCACCGATGTCGCGGCGGTAGAAATCCAGCGTAGCCACCACAAGCAGCACGATGGCGCCCACGACCACCACGGCCACGAGCACCACCGCGATCAGCCGGGCCCGCTCCCCGGGCACGAGGCGGCGAATGAGTGGAATCAATCCCTCCACCACCTCGAACACCAGCAGCCCGGCCAGGAGCGCGGACACCAGGTGCAGCTCGAGGAATCCGAGCAGGGCGATGCCCGCCAGGATGTAGCTGGCGATGCGGATACGGTCGGTGGAGTCTTGGAGGCCCATGCGGTGTCCTTGGCGTTGGGGCGCGATTCCAGCAGGGCGCCGATGAAGGTCAGATCAAGCGGGCCGCTTCCAGCTCGGCCTTGAGATACGCGTAGAAAATCGGCGCCGCCACGAGCCCAGGCAACCCGAAGGCCGCCTCGAACACCAGCATCGCCACGAGCAGCTCCCAGGCTCGCGCCCGGATCTGGCCGCCGACGATGCGGGCGTTGAGGAAGTACTCCAGCTTGTGGATCAGGATCAGGAAGGCCAGCGCCCCCAGACCCACGTAAAGGCCCACCGAGAGCCCGACGACGGTGATGGCGGTATTGGACAGCAGGTTGCCGATGACAGGCAGCAGGCCAACCACGAACGTGATCACGATCAGCGTCTTGGTCAGGGGCAGGTGCACGCCGAACAGGGGCAGCACCCCCAGCAGGAAGATGGCAGTGAAGACCGTGTTGACCAACGAAATCTTGATCTGGGCGAACACGATGTTGTGGAAGGCGTCGGCCAGGCGCGCGCTGCGCAGGCTGAGCTCGGCCGCGAAGGGGCCGACCTGGTGGGTGGGCCGCGTGCGGCTGAGGGCCACGATCGCGCCGAGCACGAGGCCGATCAGGATGTGCACGAGGATGCGCGCCGCCTCTTTTCCGGCCAGTTGCAGCGTGACCGCGTGCGAGCGCGCCCAGTCCAGGGCGGTGACGCGCAGGGCGTCCACGCTGTCGGGCAGGCGATCGACGACGGCCGGGGGCAGTTGCTGACGCGCACGCTCCACCATCGGCATCAGCTTGTTCTGCCACAGATCCTCCGGGTTGCCGATCTGGTTGCGGAAGAAGCTGATGCCGCCGAGGATCAACGCCGTGATCAGGCCGACCACCACCACCCCGACCAGCGCCACCGCCAGCACCCGGGCACGGTCGCCGGAGAGCTTGCGGCCCATCAGCGGCGCCACGGACACGACCACCTCGTAGACCAGCAGGCCCGCGAGCAGCGCGGGCAGCAGGCGCAGGTAAAGCATGAGGAAGAGGCCGAGCCCCGCCGCGACGTAACTGGCGATGCGAACGGTGCGGGTCCGGGATGATGCGGCGTCCATGGAGGGCCTCGCGGTGGATATGGGGTGGCAGTCTGTCAGGACGCGGGGGCGATGTGCCAGAGGGCGCGGGCGTCGTCACCCTGTCGTAAACTGCCCGGACAATCGCCGGCCGTATCGCGATGACAGTCTCCGAGGGGTTTACCTGATGAAGTCCGTTCCGACCGCGCTCGTCGCGGCCCTTTTGCTCACTGCCTGCGCCACCGGCGCGCCGACGCACCCGCCGATGGTCGCCGCACCGGCCGCGCCCGCACCCGCACCCGCACCGACGGCACCCGCCGCCGACGACAATCTCAACGCGGTGACCTGGGCGCAGCATGCCAGCGAGCACGACTTCCTCTACCTGCAGACCTACCGCGACGCGGAAGAGAAATTACTCAAAGCAATGAAGGATCCCAGCTGGGACGCCCTGCCCAAGGACGATCGCGCGGCCCATCCGTCGCTCAAGGGGCTCAAGCCCGCCGTCGTGCTCGACGTCGACGAAACCGTGCTCGACAACTCGCCCTACCAGGCGCGCCTGATCCGCTCTGGCACGGAGTTCAACGAGGCCGACTGGGCCGCGTGGTGCAAGGAAGGCATCGCCCGTCCGCTGCCCGGCGCGGTTGAATTCACGACCTTCGCCGCCGACCACGGCATCGCCGTCATCTATATCTCCAATCGCGCGAAAGACCTCGACGACGCCACGCTGGCCAACCTGCGCTCGGCGGGCTTCCCGGTGTCGGGCAAAGAGGCATTCCTCGGCTTGGGCACGTTCGTGGACGGCTGTGAGCAGGCAGGCAGCGAAAAGGGCTGCCGTCGCCAGCTCGTGGCGAAAAACTACCGCGTGCTGATGCAGTTCGGCGACCAGATCGGCGATTTCGCCAATGTCTACGGGAACACGACCGACGGACGGGCAAAAGCCATGGCGCCTTACACCGCCTGGATCGGCGAGCGCTGGTTCGTGCTGCCGAACCCCACGTACGGGGCCTGGGAGGCAGCGATGTTCGACAACGATTACACTCTGCCGCGTGAACAGCGTCGCCAGAAGAAGATTGACGCATTAAAGACAAACTAAAACAGCGGGTTAGCAATGATTTCCTCACGTATTGCATTAGCAATTTCGTGCAACTATCATTGCTCCCGCCGAAACCCGCGGTGCCGAAAGCAATGTGGGCAAGGCCATTTCCCTTGCCGGCTTCGGGCCGGATAACCCCGTGAGGCGAAGGTCTCCGGGGTTTTTCTTTGTCAGGCCCCGGAACGGCGCGGTCCAGGCACGCGCAAAGCGCACGTCACTTCCCATCGCCGGCCTCCCCCCGTACCCTCCCTTTCCCGCTCGATGACGGCTGCTCGCCCCATGCCCCGTATGCTTGCCAAGGCCTGGCTGCTCACCCTGGCGCTGTTGCTCCTGGCCGCCTGCGGCAAGGACAAGGAGCCCACCGGTACCCCCGGCGGCGGCTCTCCCGACGACGCCGTGCGCGCCTCGCTCGACCTGCTCCGTGACGGCAAGTTCGACCTGTATTGGCGCCACGCCCTCCCGCCCGCTGACTTCGCCACGCTGCGCGCCGACTGGACGCAGCGAAACGCGGCCAAAGAACCGATCGCGCCGCAGGACCGCCAGCGCTTCGAAAACGGCGTCAAGCGCCTGACCGAGCCCGACGCCGAAAAGAAGCTGTTCGCCGACCTGCGCCCCGTGCTGATGCGCTTCAACCGCGACTACAAGGACCAGATGCCGCTGATCGCCGGCGTCGCGCAGTCGATGGCGCTGACCGCGATCGACCAGGACAAGGACTTCAACGCCGGCCAGAAGCGCCAGCTGCGCGAGGTCGTCAACATCATCGCGCCCTGGGCGCAGACGGTGGACTGGAGCGACCAGGCCAAAGCGAAAGATGCCATCGCCATCGTGGTAGAGACCGCACGCAACGCCCACCTGTCCACGCCCGAAGCCCTGCACGCGATGGACTTCGACCAGACCATGGCCACCTACGCCACCGCGTGGCAGGGCCTGAAGCGGTTGGTGGCGGTATACGGCCTGTCGCTGGACAAGAGCTTCGACTCGGCGAGCGTCGACACCCTGGAGAAAAGCGGCGGATCGGCCCACGTCAAAGTCACCTATACCCTCCTCGACAAGCCGATCCAGACCGACGTCACCCTCGTGCTGCTGGATGGCCGCTGGTACGACAGCGACCTGCTCCAGGACGTGCGCGCCGAACATGCCCGGCTCAACCGCGTGCCCGCTCCCGCCGCCAGCGCGCCGGCCGGACCGGGCAGCGTCGCGCCTCCGGTCACCGCCGCCCACCTGCGCTAGGCCTTACAATCCCACGATGTCCGATATACCGATGAGTGCGGATCCGCACGTCCACGTCGCCCGTTCGCCCTGGTGGTTCACGCTGCTGGGCCGGATGCTCGAGCCCTGGGTCAAGATCAAGCGCGAGCCGGCCGAGCCGGCCTCCCTCCTGCTGGGCGGCGCGTCGGTGTGCTATGCCATCGAGCGCGACGGCACGTCCGACGCGCTGATCCTCGAACGTGCCTGCCGCGAGGCCGGCCTGCCCAGCCCCATGCAGCTGCTCGACCTCCCGGGCCGTCGACGCCGCTCGGTTTTTTCGCTCAGCCGCCGCGAAGGCTGGCTGTTCGGGCGCACCGACAAGCGCGGGCCGAAGGAACCCATCGGCCAGCTGATCCGCGCCTTGGAGGCCGATCCCTCCCGCGACATCCAGGTCGTGCCGGTGTCGATCTATGTCGGCCGCGCGCCCCACCGCGAGACGGGCTGGTTCAGCGTGCTCTTCGCCGAAAACTGGCTCGTCGTCGGTCGTTTCCGACGAATGCTTGCGCTGCTGCTCAACGGCCGCGACACCGTGGTGCATTTTTCCGCACCGGTATCGCTCCGCAACGTGCTGGCCGAATCGCAAGGCCTCACCGCCGAACGCCTCACCCGCAAGATCGCCCGCGTGCTGCGCACGCACTTCCGGCGTATCCGCGCGGCCGTCATCGGTCCCGACCTGTCGCACAAACGCACGGTGGTCGACGCCGTGCTCAACGCGCAACCGGTACGCGACGCCATCGCGGCGACGGCCAGCAAGGAAAACCTCACCCAGGCCAAGGCCGAACGGCGCGCCCGCGACTTCGCGCTGGAAATCGCCGCGGACTACTCGCATCCCGTGGTGCGCTCCACGTCGTTCCTGCTGTCGAACTTCTGGAACAAGCTCTACGACGGCATCGCCATGCATCACTTCGAGAAGGTGCGCGCCGTCGCGCCCGGCCACGAAGTGGTCTACGTACCCAGCCACCGCAGCCATACCGATTACCTGCTGCTCTCCTACCAGTTGCACCACTCAGGCGTGGTGCCGCCGCACATCGCCGCGGGCGTCAATCTCAACCTGCCGCTGATCGGGCCGCTGCTGCGGCGCGGCGGGGCGTTCTTCCTGCGTCGCAGCTTCAAGGGAAACGCGCTGTATTCGGTGGTATTCAACGAATACCTCGCCCAGCTCGTCGACCGTGGCGTGCCGCTGGAATACTTCATCGAAGGGGGGCGCTCGCGCACGGGTCGCCTGCTCACGCCGCGCGCCGGCATGCTGGCGATGACAGTGCGGGCGTTCCTGCGGGCGCCGCGCCGCCCGGTGCTGTTCCAGCCGGTGTACATCGGCTACGAGAAGCTGATGGAAGGCAAGTCGTACATCGGCGAGCTGTCCGGCAAGCCCAAGGAGAAGGAGTCGCTGCTTGGCCTGATACGCGGCCTGAAGGTACTGCGCCAGCGCTACGGCCACGTCACCCTCAACTTCGGCGAGCCGATCCTGCTCGAGCCGGTCCTCGCGGCGGCCTCGGCCGACTGGCGCGAATCCACCGCCGATCCCGACGCGAAGCCCGAATGGCTCAATCGCGCGGTCGACGGCCTCGCCGAACAGATCCAGATCAACATCAACCGTGCCGCGGACGTCAACCCGATCAACCTGCTGGCGCTCGCGCTTCTGGCCACACCCAAGCACGCGATGGCCGAAAACGACCTGCTGGTGCAGCTCGAACTCACCAAGACGCTCTTCCAGGAGCTGCCCTACTCCGACCGCGTCACGATCACGCCGATGAACCCGCAAGGCATCGTGGCTTACGGCGAACAGATGGGCTGGATCCGCCGAGTGCGACATCCGCTGGGCGACGTGCTGGTCACCGAGGGCGAGCAGGCGGTGCTGTTGTCGTACTTCCGCAACAACGTGCTGCACCTCAATGCCGCCGCCGCGTGGGTCGCCGCATGCTTCCTCAACAACCGGCGCATGTCGCGCTCGTCGGTGGTGCGCCTGGGCCGCATCATCTATCCCTTCATCCAGGGCGAGCTGTTCCTGCCGTGGGACGAAGACGGCTTCGCCACGCAGTTGCAGGACACCATCGACTTCTTTCTCCACCGCGGCATGCTCGAATCGCAGGGCGAGGGTCGCCTGCTCGAGCGTGGGCCCGGCCAGGACGACGGCGCCTACCAGTTGCGCGTGATCGCGCGCAGCATGCTGCAGGCCTTCGAGCGCTATTACATCGCCGTCGCCGCCCTGGTAAAGAACGGCCCGCACACGATGAGCGCGGGCGAACTGGAAACCGCGTGCACGCTCACCGCGCAGCGCCTGAGCATGCTCAACGAGTTGTCGGCACCGGAGTTCTTCGACAAGGCCCTGTTCCGCGGCTTCATCCAGAAGCTTCGCGAGAAGAAGGTGGTGTGGACCGACGAAAACGGCAAGCTCGATTTCGCCGAAGCGCTGGAAGACATGGTGCGCGACGCACGCGTCATCCTTGCCCGCGAGGTGCGCCACTCGATTCTCAAGATCACGCCGGGCGGCGACAACGAGCGCGATCTTGATGCACGCCCGCCCGACGATCCGCAGGCCACGGACACCGGTGACTCGCTCCACGAACGACACGTCGCCAACGAAAAACACCGACACCAGCCTCACGAAGGGCCTTGATCCCATGCGTCAGGGCGGCGCTCGCCGATGAGCGGCGTTGCGCCGGCCGCCCCCCTTTTTGCGACGTTCACGCCAAGGAGCGACGCCCCAGGGATAGGGTTCCGCCACAGCCGCCCCGGCGCTCGTGCGGGGTGCCGGCCAACCCGCGATCCGCGATCGACGCGCGACTTCGACACCCTCCGCGTCACGCAGCGCGCGCGTTCGAGCGGCTGCTCGCCGACACCATGGAACGCGGCGCCGATGCTGATCGGCGTCTCGTGGGCGCGCTCTTCGAGCCGGGCGTCATCCGCGTCACCGCATCCATAGAGACCGCGGTCGACATCGTCCCCGGCCTGCCGGTCAGTCGCGATGAGTTCGTCACCGGCCTGCAGCCGCTCCCCTGACCGACACGGCAAAGTCCGCGAGGACGACAGCGCCTCGCGGGCGAGCCTTCGTAGACTGGGCGTCTCCCCATGCAAAGGATTGCCCGTGGACATGCTTCCTCCGCAGGCCCCGCCTGCCCTGGTCGTCTCCTCCCAACAGGACATGCTCGACACGCTCCAGCGCCTTGCCGGCCTGCAGGCGTGGCGCGGCGACATCGCGCAGGCCCTTCCTCCGCTACCGGATTCGCCGACAGCCGGCGAACGGGGGGATCATCTCTATCGCCTCGCCCAGTTCTGGCATGACCCGCAAGCGGCGAGGACGCCTGCGTTGGGTGCGCACCTGGCCGCGGTGATGCGCGACGAGGCGCTGCTGCGAGGCTTCGACGGGACCCTCGACGAGCGGGCGCGTGACATGGCGGTCGCGTTCGCCCGGTCG
>CAJYHU010000254.1 GCA_913774655.1 uncultured Luteibacter sp.
GACCGGCGTCGAGATGGAGGCGCTGACCGCGGTGCAGGTGGCCCTGCTCACCGTCTACGACATGTGCAAGGCGGCCGCCCGCGGGATGACGATCACCGGCGTGCACGTGGTCGAGAAGCACGGGGGCAAGTCGGGGAGTTGGGTGGCGGGCGCCTGAGCCTGGGCCGGCTTCTTCAGTCTGTCGGCAGGCTGCCCAGCCAGCGCAGGTAGTCCTCCGGGTAGGCGGCGCGAAAGCGCGTGAGCTGGGCCTGCACCTCGTCGTCGTCGCCCAGCAGCGAGGCCGCCTGGATGCGCTTGACCACCACCCGCGGCTCCGGCGAGAAGTGCAACATCTCGCCCGACAGGACATCCATGGCCGCCGCGTTGTCGTGCGTGACCGGCGTCAGGGTCAGTTCGGCAAACTTCACGGCATCGCCGAAGAACCACGAGCGGCCACGCAAGCGGTCCAGCGTGTGCTCGCGCCAGGCCGGCAGGCGCTCGGCGCGCGGCAGGTAGATCTGGCTCACACGGGTGTAGTCCCAGCCGACCGCCACCAGAAATGCTATCGAAATCGTAGCTGTCAGCGCAGGCAGGACGGGCGCAAACGGCCGATTCGGCTTGGAAATGGCGACCGGACGGCCGGGCCAGAGGAAACCCAGGCAGAGGCCGAACACCAGCTGGAACGGTGCGTACCAAAGCGGGTATTCGAGCAGGCTGTGCAGCACGATCACGCCCAGCAAACCCCACACCATGATCCGCGCCGGATCGCGTTCGGCCCAGGGCCGCGCCCGCAGCACCATCCAGAAAAAACCGCCGCAGATCGCCACGGCCGCCGGGATGCCCAGCGTCACCGCCAGGTGCAGCGGCAGGTTGTGCGCGTTGTCGAGGATCTCGACGAAGCGCTCGCCGGCGTACCGGTGGCTGTAGTGCGCATGGCTCAGCCCGCCCCAGCCCCAGCCGCGCCAGGGGTGCTGCGCGACCAGCTCGAGCACGTTGTGCCACAGGACGAGCCGGCCGTGGCCCGCCGGGGCGCCCTCGCGCAGGCGCGAGATCATGCCTTCGACGCCGGCGCTGGCGAGGCGGGGCAGGAGCCAGGCGGCTGCAGCGTACAGCGGGAGCAGCGCCAGCAAACGCCATGGACCCGCCAGCCGCGGCCCACCCTGTCCCCCCGTTCGCCGCTGTCTGGCGCCCAGCCAGGCCGCGGCGCCAACGATGCAGACCAACTGAAGCAGCCCGGTGCGCGAGGTCGATGCGGCCAGGCCGAGCACGAGCCAGGCAGCCGCCGCCGACCACCACAGACGCGCGCCGCCCGACGCACGGGCCTGCAGCCACAACACCGCCACCAGCCCCATCGCGCACAGGGACGCGAACTGGTTGCGCTGCCGAAGGTTGCCGTAGGCCATGCCCAGGGGCTCCATGGGAACCGCGCTCCACGGCTTCAGCCAATCTGCATGCCCGAAGTACTGGGTCATGCCGATGAGAACGCTGAACGACGCCGCCCATGCGAGACCGTGGGCGATCGCGAGCGACCGGCCGGCGGTCTGTGCATCCTCCCGCCTGCCGGAGCAGCCCGCCACAAAGCCGCAGCCGATCACGAGCAGCGCACCCGCGACGCCCGCTCCAGTCTGACCCGTGCAGGCGAGGACAGCGAGAAGGACGGCGCAAGCCAGACGCACGCCAGCCGCGCGCGTGCACCCCCGCCATTCGCCCATCGCGAGGGCGAGCAGCACGGCGCAGCCGGCGCCCCAGAGCGCCTGCCAGGCACTGCCCAAGGGTCCGGCCGTCAGGGGAAACAGGAAGGGCGCTGCGACCAGCACGGTCGCCGCCTGGCGGTGACCGGCCCGTCGAGCGGGGGCCGGCGCGACGACGCCACTCAGTACGACCCCCCGGCGGTCCGACGAACGGCGCACGTGCCTGGACCGGCGGCGTTCACTTTATTCACAAAATTAAACATGATGAAACAATCGTCAGATGCTAGTTTGCAACGGTGTGCCACAGACGCACACGGCAACATGCAAGACGATGCCGGCGACCGCGGAGCGCGTCGGCCACGACGGGCGTCGGCGCTGCGCCGCACGCATGGACCGAGGACGGGATGAACACACAGACGATGACGGCCGCGAGGCGGGCGGGGCTGGACGGCTTCACCCTGATCGAGGCCATGGTGGTGGTCGCGCTGGTCGCCATTCTGGCGGCGCTGGCGGCGCCTTCCTTCACGACGCTGGTCGCGAACCAGCGCGTGAACTCGTCCGCGCAGGAACTGCAGACCCTGCTCCAGTTCGCGCGGGCCGAGGCAGTCTACCAACGCACCCCCAGCACCGTGACGGCCACCGGCCAGAAATGGGAAGCCAAGGTCGGGGCGTCGGTACTCCGTGAAACGGTGCTGCCCGACGCCGTGACGGTGACGCCCGCCTCCGCCAATGGTGTCAGCTTCGACGTCACCGGCGCGGCCAAACCGGCCGCCGGCAGCGCGCCGTATCTGGTGTCGGTGTCGGCCGCCAAGGCGTCGAGGCTGCAATGCGTCAGCGTGACCGGCGCGGGCCTGGTCCGGCAGGTCCGCAAGCTGGCCACCGAAAGCTGTTCCTGAACCTGCTGTGCCACCCACTGCCATGCACGCCCCTTCCTTGTCCAAATCTTCCCGGGTCAGCGGCTTCGGCCTGATCGAGGTGCTGGTGGCCGTCCTGCTCGTGAGCATCGGCCTGCTGGGCGCCGCCGGCATGCACGTGCGGGCCGTCGAATACACCATGGACACCGAACGTCGCCAGATGGCGGCCATGGTGGCCTCGGAATTGATGGAAACCATGCGCAGCGACACCACCACGGTGCTGCAGGCCACCGGAGCGCCCAAGACCGACCTGGGCGGTTACACGAAGGCGAAGGACGCCGCCCTGCCCACGGTGACCACCGCCGACTGCATGCCGCTGAGCAGCGACCCGGGCAAGCGCCTGGGCTGCTGGGGCGCGCGTGCCAAGCGCGTCATTCCCGAACTGCCCGACGCGCTGATCACCAGCGCCTTCACGGTCGGGGTCGACGCGACGACCAATGTGGTGGCCATCACGGTGGCCTGGCCCGTCAAGAAGGGCCAATGCCTGAACGCAAGCGGCAATGACGATGACTACTGCACCTACACCCTGCGCTCGCGCCTCTGACCCGGGCGTTCGCCGCGCCCCAAACATCGACCAGCGAGGCATCTCGCTGGTGGAGATCATGGTGGCGATGGCCATCGGGCTGGTCATCGTGCTGATCGCCACCACGGTCTACACGCAGGGCGTGTCGAACTTCAGTTTTCGCACGGGCCAGAGCGAGAACCTCGGCAACAGCCGCTATGCGCTCGACACGATCGAGGCCGCCTTCACCAAGGCGGGCTATCGGCGCGACCCCACACAGAACATGAAGCTCGCGTTCCCGGCCAATGCGACGGCCTACAAGAACGGCTGCCAGTTCGCCGCCGGCGAGGCCATCAAGGTCCCCAGCGTCGGTGTGCTGTGCATCCGCTTCCAGGCGCGGGACAAGGACGAGAAGGACTGCGCAGGCACCGCGGCCGGCATCAACAGCCTGGCGGCGTACGAGGCGCCGCCGGCGCCCGCCATCGGCGCCGGCATGTTCGTCGAGAAGTACTTCGTCGCCACGACCAGCAACGAGAAGTCGCTGGTCTGCCTGTCGGGCAACCAGGACAAGGACACCGAGACAGGCACGCCGGTGGCCGATCGCGTGAGCGGCGTGGTTTTCGAATACGGCGTGGGTAAGGCAGCGGTGGACGACGACTCGATGGCCGAGCGCAAGGTCGAGAGCTACACCCGGGCCGTGCCGGCCGCCGGAAACGTCGTGCGTGCGCTTCGCTACAACCTGCTGTTCTCCAGCACGGTAGGCGGGCTGAGCAGCGCCGGGGAGTCCACCGTTTGCGACCGTTGGAAGCAGCTGAGCGACACCTCCAACACCGACTGCGACACCGCCAGGGGCCAGCTCTACCAAGTCGCCAGCGGCTCGCTGATGTTGCGGAACCTGATGCCATGAACGACTTTTCGATGCACCGCCTGCGCAGAATGCCGCCGCGCCGCGGCCAGCAGGGCGCCGCCCTCTTCGTCGCCATGATCATGGTGCTCCTGCTGCTGGTGATCGCGGTGGCGGGGATGCGCACGGTCACGCTGGAATCGCGCATCGGCGGCAACATGCTGCAGAGCCACAACCTCCAGGAAACGGCCGACGGCACCCTGCGCGAGGGCGAACGGACGATCCAGGCCTATGGCATCTCGCTGCAGCCCTGCGCCAGCGGTGCGCAGTCGCCCGTGACCGGCGGCAAGCCCTGCTTCATCTCCGAGGCGCGCGCCGACACGAATGGGCTGAAGACCACGTTCGCGGTCAGCGCCAAGGCGACGGGCTTCGACATGCCGAAGGGCTACTGGTATCCACGCTACATCACCACGCAGTGCCCCAAGGGCGCCAGCGCCACCGCGGCGCTGGAATCGGCCAACACCGGCTGCACCGAGTTCTACGAAGTCAACTCGCAGGCCACCCTGTCCACGTCGGAGACCACGCGCCCGGCCTGCGGGCCCGATGCGCTGTGCCTGCGCTCATCGATCAACCTGTTCATCAAATAGCCCGCCGAGGAAACGCATGATGGTGAAGACCTCGATTCAAGACCGGCCCACGTTCAGGGCCTTCCATGCCGCGGGCCTGCTGATGGCGGCCGTTGCCCTGTTCGCCGGCCAGCATCTGGCGAACGCGCAGGTCACGACCGAGAGCGCGCTCGCGCAGACGCCGCTCTTCGTGAGCCAAGGCTACCCGCCGCTGAACATGCTGGTGATGGGCCGCGACCACAAGATGTATTACGAGGCGTACAACGACGCATCGGACCTCGACGGCGACGGCGTGATCGACGTGGGCTACAAGCCCGACAAGATCGACTACTACGGCTACTTCAACAACAACGCCTGCTACACCTACGACAACGACATGTTCCGGCCCGTGGCCGCCGCCACGGGCACGAAGAAGAAGCAGTGCGACGGCACCAAGTGGAGCGGCGACTTCCTGAACTACCTCACCACCTCGCGCATGGACGCGATGCGGCGGGTGCTCTATGGCGGCACGCGCAACGTCGATACCGCCAGCTCGACGGTGCTGCAGGGTTCGTACATCCCGCGTGACGCCCACAGCTGGGGCAAGGCCTACGACTTCACGCGCGACGGCACGGTCTACCGGATCCAGGACTATGCGCCGCTGGCCAAGCCGGTGGACAACACGCGCCACCTGTTCGCCGTGACCACCACGGGCGAGAGCGGCGACGGTGCCATCCCGCTGCTGCGGGTGCTCAACGACTCCAAGTTCCAGATCTGGGAGTGGGTGTCCAAGGAACAGCCGGTGGCGCAGGACAAGTGCATCGACAACGGCACGAACTGCGAGCAGGGCGCCAGCACGCAGTACGAGATGTTGACGGCGAGCTCCTTCCAGAACCTCAGCATCACGACGTGGAAGTGGAGCGGGTCCATTCCAGGCAATGCGGCGGACATGAATGCGCGCTTTCTCGCCAGCGCGATTTCGGGAAACCGTTGCGGTACCGGGGGCGTGAGCGTCATCAACACCACCGGCGCCAACAACAACCCGTTCGCCGGGAGCAACGGCTGCACGAACGACAACTACCTGACGCTGATCACGGGCAATGTCTACATCCCCGCCGCCGGCACCTATCGCTTCGCGGTCGACGGCGACGACGCCGTGGACTTCACGATCGGCAGCACGACCGCCAGCTGGTACGGCGGCCACGCCAACAACCGCAGCCAGGACAGCTTGGCGAGCCACTCCAACAGCTTCACCTTCTCCGCCGCCGGATGGCAGACCTTCGCCTTCCGCCACGTCGAGGGCTCCGGCGACGACAACTGGGGCCTGGCGATGCAGATCAGCCGGCCGGCCAGCGCGATCACCGACCGCAAGATTCGCGTCGAAGCCTGCGTGAGCACCGATGCCACGCTGCGCGAAGACACCTGCAAGCCCTACCAGAACGACGCCGGCACCATCGTCTACAAGCCGACCGGCCTGCTGCACGACTTCGGCGAGAACGAGAAGATGTACTTCGGCCTGCTCACGGGCTCGTACCAGAAGAACATCGCCGGCGGCACGCTGCGGCGCAACGTCAGCAAGTTCACGTCGGAAGTGAATCCCAAGACGGGCCAGTTCATCACGCCGACCGATGGCAAGGGCATCGTGGCCAACATCGATGGCCAGAAGGCGATCGGCTTCAACGGCTCCACCTACAGCAGTTGCGGCTGGATCACGGACGGACCGATCAGCGGCAAGTCCGACCCGTCGATCTGCGCCATGTGGGGCAACCCGATGGCCGAGATGATGTTCGAGACGCTGCGCTACTTCGCCGGCGCGTCTGCGGCGCATGCCACGTACGACTACGGCAACGGCTCGAGCAAGGACAAGGACCTGGGCCTGTCCAAGCCGGACTGGAAGCCGCCGTACTCCTCCTCCACCGGCGGTGGCGGCTACCTGCAATGCGCGCGCCCCGTGATGACGGTGCTCAGCGACATCAACCCGTCCTACGACTCGAAGATCCCCGGCAGCCGCTACAACTCGATCGCGACCAATGCGGCAGATCTCGGCGCGTTCAACGTGTCGAGCGAAGTCGACGCGATCGGCACGGCGGAAGGCATTCACGGCAACAAGTACTTCATCGGCCAGTCGACCGCGAGCAACGCGGACGCGGCGCCCACGGTGAAGACGGTGGACGCCCTATCGTGGGTGCGCGGCCTGTCGCCGCAGGAGCCCAGCAAGGAGGGCACCTACTACGCCGCGGGGGTCGCGCGCTACGCCGCGAACAACTTCCTGTTCGGCAACGCCAAGGGCAAGAACCGCCTGATGACCTATTCGGTGGCGATCGCGTCGCCGTTGCCGGAAATCCGCTTCCCGGTGGGCGATGGGCGCTTCGTCACCATCGCGCCCTACGCCAAGTCGGTCACGGGCAGCAACATAGACAACACGAAGTTCGCGCCGACCAACCAGATCGTGGACTACTACGTCGACCGCATCGCCAACACCGGCGCAGCCGACAAGGACACCACGGTCAATGGCGGGCGGCCCTACGCCGAGTTCCGGATCAACTACGAGGACGTGGAGCAGGGTGCCGACCACGACATGGATGCGATCTCGCGCTACACGGTCGCGCTGCAGGCCGACAACACGGTGAAGATCGACATGGTGTCCGAGTACGCCGCGGGCGGCATCGGCCAGCACCAGGGCTACGTGATCTCGGGCACCACCAAGGACGGGATGTACCTGGACGTGCGGGACAAGGACACCGCCTCGGTCTTCTATGCGCTCAACACGCCGCAGGGGCGCGACCCGGGCTATTGCGTCGGCCGCTCGACCGATTCGGAGTGCATCAACCTCGGCCTGACCTCCAGCCGCGTCTTCACGCCGAGCGCGACCAGCAGCTCCGGCACCTTTCTGAAGAACCCGCTGTGGTACGCGGCCAAGTACGGGATGCCCGGGCGCGACCCGAGCACCGTCACGGGCGACCCCGACAACTATTTCCTGGTCACCAACGCCACGACGCTGAAGGCGCAGATGACCAAGGCCTTCAACGACATCGTGCAGAACACGAACTCGGTGACGGCCGTGTCGGTGGACGTGCCCGAAGGCACGATCGCTGCCGGCGCCGACCTGTACCGCACCCGTTTCGAAGCCGAGGGATGGGTCGGCGACGTGATCCGCGAACGGCTCACCGACAGCGCCACCGGCTTGAATTACGTGCGCAGGTGGAGCGCGGCGGACGTGTTGTCCAACCGCACCACGGCGCGCAAGATCTACTACTCGGCGGCGGGCGTCGCGACGCCGACGCTGCGCGAGTTCACCTGGTCGGTCATCAACGGGCAGCCGGCCGATGCGGCCTGGAAGACCGCGCTCAACATCAACCCCGCCACCAACACGTCCGATGGGAAGGCGGAACAGCGCATCGCCTTCCTGCGCGGCGAGAACGACACGCTGCGCGTTCGCAAGAAGCTGACCAGCGGCAGGCCCAATTTGCTGGGCGACATCGTCAACTCCTCGCCCGTGCGGGTGAGCGGCCCACAGTACCGGGCGAGCGCGGCCGACCGGTTGGAGGGCACCAACAGCAACTACGGCACCTTCGTCACCGGTCAGCAGGGCAAGCCGGAGATGATCTACGTGGGCGCCAACGACGGGATGCTGCACGCGTTCCGCGCCGAGACCGGCGCGGAGGAATTCGCCTTCATCCCCACGGCCGTGCGGCCCAACCTGAACCTGTTGACCGCGTCCAACTATGGGGTCAAGGACGGCATCGAGCACCGCTACTACGTCGACGGCACGCCGACCGTGTCGGACGTATTCTTCGGCGGCACGTGGCACAAGGTGCTGGTGGGCAGCCTGGGCGCCGGCGGCAGGGCGGTGTTCGCGCTGGACATCACCGACCCGACGGCCCCCACGCTGCTGTGGGAGTTCGGCTCCGGCCAGGACAACAACATGGGCAATTCCGTGGCCCAGCCGACCATCGCACGCATGAACGACCCGAGCTCGGGCAAGGGCAAGTGGGTGGCCCTGGTGCCCAGCGGCTACCAGGGCGGCAACAGCCTCGCGGGCAACGGCGGCGCGAGCCTGTTCGTCATCGACATCTCGAACGGCAGCGTGCTGCGACGGCTGGACGTGGATGCCGGCGCCACGACCGCCGAGCTGGGCACGCTGGGCAACGGCCTGTCGCGCATATCGGCGGTCGACGGCAACGGTGACGGCAAGGCCGACATGGCCTACGCCGGCGACCTGATGGGGAACGTGTGGCGCTTCGACATGCGCAGCGGCGACGTCAACGCATGGACCGCGCAGAAGCTGTTCACGGCCAAGGACGGAAACGGGGCACGTCAGCCCATTACCGCGGCACCCTACGTGATCGGGCACCCCCTGGGCCGCGGCGATCTGGTCATGTTCGGAACCGGCCGCCTGCTGACCGCGACCGACAAGAGCAGCACGCAGAAGCAGACCGTGTACGGCATCTGGGACCGCTACTCGGAATTCAGTTCGGTGGCGCCCTCGCCGCTGCCCACGGCCAACAAGGCACGCACCAACCTGCAGGAACAGACCTTCAGCGAGCTCGACGCAGGCTCCGGCAACTACGCGATCTCCAGCACTGCGATGCAGTGGTACAAGACCACGGCCACCGGCACGACGGACACGGACGTCGACAGGTGGGGCTGGTTCGTCGACCTGCCTCGCAACGGCGAGAAGATGACCTACGACATGACGCTGTACGGCAAGGGGCTGTTCTTCTCGACCATCCGTACGTCGGAAGACCCGTGCTCGGCCGGCCTGAGCGGCACGCTGTACGCGATCGATCCCAACTCGGGTGGGCAGACCAACTACGTGGTGTTCGACATGAACGGCGACGGGGCCTTCAATGCCGCGGACGGCACGGGTAACAAGCTGGTGAGCGGCACGCAGACCGGGGCCGGCAAGCAGACCATCCGGGCGGCACGCGTCTTCGATCCGAGCGCGAACGCCGAGAAGCGTGTCAACTCGGGGGTCGAGTTCGGCCGCCAGAGCTGGCGCCGGCAACCTGCGAACTGAGGGCCTTGATGACAGCACTTCGCAACCAAAGCTCCACGGCCCGGCGAATCTCCAAGCGCCGGTCTGCAAATGGCTTCACGCTCATCGAACTGATGATCGTGGTCGCCGTGATCGCGATCCTGGCGGCCATCGCCTATCCCTCGTATCAGGAATACGTGCTGCGCTCGCGGCGCGTGGAAGGGCAGGCACTGTTGAACGACGCGGCGGCGCGACAGGAGCGCTGGCGTGCGCAGAATGGCTCGTATATGCAGCCGGCCACGCCTGCTGACATCGCAAAACTGAAGTTGCCCAACGTGGACAAGTCCGAGAACGGGTACTACACGCTGAGCATCGTGGCCAACGCCACCAGCTACACGCTGACCGCCACGCGGGCTGGCGCGCAGCAAGCCGACAAGAAGTGCGGCAATCTCACGCTGGACTCCACAGGCAAGAAGGACATTACTTCCGCCACCACAGGCACGGTGGCGGACTGCTGGCGGTAGGCCAGCCGCTGGCGCTCAGATATGCAACACGCCAGCCATCCGCAACCATCGGATGTCCTGGCCGCCCACGATCAGTGAAAGCGGACTGCTCGGGTCCGAGGCCAGCACGCCGATCTCGGCCATGATCTCCTCGGTCTCCGCCGGCTTGGTGTGGGTGATGTAGATCGGGTAGCGACGCCCTGCAGCGATCTGGCTGAGCTCCGCCGCGAGCGAGTCGGGCGCGAGGTGCAGGCTGCGCGCGGCCAGCGCCAATTCACGGTTGCTGAACGCCGTCTCGATGACCAGGGCTGCCACGTCCAGCGCGTTGATCCGGTCCCAAAAGGGCTTGTTGCGCTCCGTGTCGCCGCTGAAGACCCAGTGCGGGCCGCCGGCGGCCGACCGGATGGCGAAGCCGCAGGCCGGCACGGTGTGCACGGCCGGAAGCACCTCGACGACCTTGGGCGCGCGCGTGCCGATGCGCAGCGTTTCGCCCACGGCGAAGTCATGGAAGCTGACGAAAGGCGCATCCTGGCTGGGAATGCTCGCGAAGTCGGGCCAGATGACGTTGTTGAACACGTGGGCCCGCAGCGCCTCGATGGTCGCCCGCAGCGCATGGACGCGCAGCGGCGCGCTGCGCCGGCTGGCGATGGCGTCGATCATCAGGGGAAGGGCGGCGACGTGGTCGAGGTGCGAATGGGTCAGCACGACGTCGTCGATCGCGGCCATCTGCTCCAAGGTCAGGTCGCCGACGCCCGTCCCGGCGTCGACCAGCAGGTCGTCGTCGACCAGGAAAGACGTGGTGCGGCAGTCCCTGGCGATGGCGCCCGAACAACCCAGCACACGCACCTGCATCGGATCAGTCCTTTCAGAAAGCAATCACTTGCGCTCGAATTGAATGGCACCGTCCCAATCGGTGTCGGGGGGCTGCATGCGGATGGAGGCTAAGCGCTGGGCATAAACCCGGTAAAGGACTTTTTCCTCATGCCCGCCACGCAGGGCGTCGAGTAGCGCTTCCGTGGCATGCCAGCGGCGCGCGCGGTAGGCGTCGAGCACCCGCTGCCATTGTGCAAGTTCTTCGAGCTGCCGTGGCTTGGCGCTGGAAAGCGGTGCGAGGGGCGTGAAGATGGTGACCTCCTGCATCTTGCCCTTGACCCGGACACGGTCCACCTCCTGCCACAGGCAGTCGTCGCATTGCTGGCGGGTCGCCTCGCTGGCCACGATCTCGATGCCGTAGTGCTCGCCCAGGCCTTCCAGCCGCGCGGCGAGGTTGACGGCGTCGCCGATCACGGTGTAGCTGCGGCGGTGCGTCGACCCCATGTCACCCACGCTCATGGTGCCGGTGTTCAGGCCGATCCCGACCGAAAGGTCCGGCAGGCCGCGCAGCCGGTGGGTCTCGTTGATGTCGTCGATCGCCGCACGCATCGCCAGCGCGGCCTGGACGGCCAGGCTGGCGTGTTCCGGCATCTCCACCGGCGCGCCCCAGAAGGCCATCACGCAATCGCCCATGTACTTGTCGACCGTGCCGCGATGCTCGTTGATGATGTCTGTCAGGCGGCTGAACATCTCGTTCAGGAAGGTCTGCAGGTCGGCAGGCGCCAACTGTTCCGACAGGCGGGTGAAGCCACGCATGTCGCAGAACATGACGGTCAGTTCCTTGCTTTCGGCCCGCATGGTGTAGCGGTTGGGGTCCAGCACCATCTTGCTGACCAGCTGCGGCGGCACGTAGGTGCCGAAGAGCCGCGCCAGCCCGCGCCGGGTGCGTGCCTCGACGAAGTAACCCCAGCCCAGGTTGAGCGCGAATGCGGACGCCACCATCAGAACGCTCGCCGCCTGAGGCATCACCAGGCCGTGGCGCTGGAAGAGCAGGTGGTTGATGCCCAGGGACGCCAGCATGCAGCCCAGCGCCAGGAGCACCGCGTGCAGCGGACCGAGCAGCGACAGGCCGATCGCCAGGATGCCGCCCAGGAGCAGGATCGTGGTGAAGTCGTAGCCCGCGGCGTAGTCCGGCACGGCGAGGAAGCGGCGGTCGAGCAGGCTCGAGATGACGCTCGCATGGACCTCCACACCCGGGTAGGCGGCGCTGACGGGCGTGGCGCGCAGGTCCTGCAGGCCAGGCGCGCTGGCGCCGACCAGCACGATCTTGCCGGCCAGCTCACCCGCGGCGAGTCGACCATCCAGCACGTCGACGGCGGGGATGTAGCGGAAGGATCCGCCGCGCACCCCACCCGGCCCGCGAAAGGGCACCAGCACGCTGCCCTGCTGGTCGACGGGCACGGCCATCGGACCTTCGG
>CAJYHU010000255.1 GCA_913774655.1 uncultured Luteibacter sp.
AGATCCGCTCCACGCTTGGCACCGACGCGCTCGAGGTGGTCAACGATTTCGAGGCCGTGGCCTATGCGAGCCAGTTCGTCGATCGCACCGAGGCCACGACCATCCTCCCGGGCCAGCCGGCCGACCCGCGCTCGCCCGTGAGGATGGTCGTGGCCTCGGTGCGATCGACGAACTGGCTCGCATAGGCCACGGCCTCGAAATCGTTGACCACCTCGAGCGCGTCGGTGCCAAGCGTGGAGCGGATCTCCGACAGCGAGACGCGCCATGGCAGGTTGCTGTTGGCGACGCTGTCGCCCAGCACGAATCCGGCGATGGCGATGGCGCAGCGTTCCACCCCCTGCGGCGCCGACGCGGCGTGCTTGCCGAGAAAATCATGGAGGATGGCGGCGAGGCTGGGCCACTCCGCGCCGACGTAGCGATGGTGGCAGAGCACCTGCACGGGAGCCCTTGCGTCGACGCCCTGGGCGACGAGCGCCACCCGCGCGTGCGTACCGCCGACGTCCGCCGCGAGAATCGGCCTCGCCGCCTGCGACAAGGGCAGGGCGGTCGGGTGATTGGCAAGTGTCCCCATCGAAAAAGCCTCGCGCGTCGACGACCCGCGCGACGGGCATCGGATGAGGCTCGCGGGCGCGGTATACGTCCCTGAGTTTTTCCCGCACGTGACAACGTTGTCAATGAATTTGATGTTTACTGGTGAAAAAGGATCAAAATCGCAATCGGTCAGGCCATTTTCGTAACAGGAGCCGGCACGCGGGGCTGTTCTGTCCAGGCGCTTTAAACGTATGAAAGGTAAACGTTTTCATTCACATCTTCGACCCGACTCCGGTGTGCTTCTGCCGTCTTCGCGGGCATTCCTGGGTGTCCCGGGGTGCGATCATGGGCGCGCCACGGCCAGATGCCGGGCCCGTCCCATCACCTGAGAAAGGAATGCCATGAAACGCATGTTTCGTTTGACTGTCGCCATGCTGCTCGTCGCCTCGGCGACGCCCGCGTTCGCCGCGGGCGCGTCGATGTCGCTATGGGATCAGATCTGGCTGGCCATCACGGGAAAGGCTCCCGTCCAAGTGGCCGACGCCGGGCATTGCGATAACCCGCGCGAGTGCAACATCAGCTTCAAGTGAGTCATGGCGTCCGGATGGCGCGTCGCGCGATTCGGACGCCCGCCACCATCGCGCCGGAAATGACGAGCGAGAGGATGACCTGGGCGCGGATCACCGCCGGATCGAGCAACGCGGTGGTGGTCGCGGCCATGGCGATACTCGCCAGCATGCCGGCCACCGCACCACCGGTCCATCCATGCCGTGCGGTAGCGACCATTACCGGCACGATCATCGCGACGCGCGCCAGTTCGCGGACACCCTGGTGGTGCGTGCCGATCGCGACGACCAGGCACATCACGAGGGGCACCGCCAGCAACAGCGTATCGCGCAGCAGCGGATGACGGATGGCGTCGTGAACGCTGTGACCCCGGAGGCCGACGCTGTAGCGGATGGCGACGAGCACGGGCGTCAGGGTGAGCGCGCCGAGGTAGCTGCCCAGCAGGTAGGCCATGAAGTCAGGCAAGGCCTCGTTCCACCAGGCGGTCATGCCGTCGGGCCGGGCGAGATAGACGATGAAGACGCCGATGTCGTTTCGCAGCGCCGTGACGATCGCACAGGCGAGGGTCGCGGCGAGGATCGTCGACATATGGGGGCGGCCGCCGTCGTCGTACATGGCCATGCGTCGACGTATGGCGGCGACGACCGGCATGCAGAGCAACATCACCGGCATCGAGGCGAAGACCGTCCACACCGCGCCGAAATCCTGCAGGCACAAGAGCGCCGATTCGGTCATGGGCAACGCCTCGCCGACGACGAGGGCGGGCCAGAAGCGTCGGGGCACGAGCAGCAGGCACGCGAGGCGCAGGCCCGCGGTGAGCATCCAGTGGGAGAACGAAAAATGACGGGCCACTTCGTAGCAGGCCGCGTAGGCGGCGGCGACCGCGACGTAATGTCCGAGCGGAACCCGGCTTGTCTGTTCTCCCCGCGATGTCATCGGTGATTCCGTTCGAAGAGTGCCTGCACGTGTGAGGCGAGCCCTCGCCAACCTGCCACGAGGGAAATCAAAGACCGTGGGATTAGTCTGCCCCAAGAGCACTTGCCGATGCATCCCATTCCCACGATTGCTGCCTGAAGTGCGTACTGGTCCTCATTCGATGGCGTCGCGCGGGGGCGTGCGCGATCAGCACTGCCGAAAAGGTGCCACCGCCCCGCGTCGGGGCAGGACGATGACGGTGAGGGGAAGCCGGTGAGGGCCGGCCTCCCCTTGTCCTCTCAGTACCCGAGGTTGCTCAGGAACCGCTTCGTGTACTGCAACACGCTCGTGCTCGGCAGCGAGTTGCAGGTCGGCGACGCGGTGCTCTGCGAACACGGCGTGTCGCGATCGAGCGACCAGAAGTGCACGCCGGCGAGCTTATTGGCCTCCGCATAGGTCGTGACCTTGTCGATGTCGGCGATCGTGAAGATCTCGCTCGAGGTATCGTTCACCCCGATCATCGGCGTGACTTCGATCTTCGAGAACGGGATGCCGTAGGTGTGCTGGAGGTTCTTTACCGCCTGGATCGTCGACTGGCCCATGTCGCAGCTGCCGTTGACCACGACGCAAAGGCCGGGGCCGGTCGAGCCGAAGTCCATCGTCATCAGGTTGATGGTGTAGTTCTTCAGGCTGGATGCCTGGATCATCTTGACCACCTTGTCGCCCGTGGCGTTGAGGCCGCCGTAGCTGCCGTCGGACGCCGCAAGCGTGGCCAGCGTGAACGAGAAGCGCAGGTTCGGATAGGTGGCCTGCACGGCGGCGGAGTTGTTGACCAGCGCCTGCAACTGCGCATCGCTCTGCCCGCCTTCGATGTCGTAGTCGATACCCACGAGGTGGGCGCTGTTGTAGCGCGCGATGAAGCTGCTCAGCCCGGTCGCGCTGCCGCATGTGAACACGCCCGCCTGGCCGCCGGTGGAGACGACGTAGTTCACCCCGGCGCTGTTGAGGCGCTGGATGTTCGCCGAGGCGAAGGTCTGTCCGGGAATGCCGCCCCAGTTTTCGCTGCCGCATTCGCCGGTGGCGAAGGCGAGGGTCAAGGCGCCGAGGTTGGGGACCTGGGTGGACACCAGGCTGCCGGAGCCGACGACGGGCAGGCGGGTGCCGGTGACCGACGACGACATGATGTTGGTGTTCCAGTCCATGTTGATCGTGACGTCCTTGTAAGGGCTGAAGAGCAGGTCGCCCGCGCCCGGAGGCGGATTGCCGGGGTTGCCGCCGCCGCTGCCGCCGCCATCGCCGCCACCGCCGCCACCGCCACCGCCACCGCCACCGCCGCCGCCGCCGCTGCCGCTGCCGCTGCAGCTGCCTTGCGACGTCCAGGGCTGACCGCTGCCCGCGCCCCCGCTGTGCGTGGCCGGGTCGTCGCCCTGCGTCCACCAGTTGGCGATGTAGTTGCTGCCGTTGCGACTGGCGACGTTAC
>CAJYHU010000256.1 GCA_913774655.1 uncultured Luteibacter sp.
GGTCGTCGCCCGGGCGGCCTGTTATGATGGGGCACAGCCGCGCGTTTCGCGGCGACGAACGTCCAGAGGTCGCAACCCCATGATCACGGTAGAGTTTCCGGGCTGTCGCAAGCTGATCGAAGCCATCGACGCTTCCGTCGCCCAGCCCACCACCGCCCAGATCACCGACACCCTGCGCCACCAGCTGTGCAAGCTGATCCGCTCCAAGGAAGTCGAACTGCCCGCCTGCGTGCTGGAGACCGCCGGCGACCGTTACGCCCGCCGCGAGCTCTATCGCAGCGACGAGCACGGTTACAGCGTGGTCGCCATGACCTGGGGCCCGGGCCAGGGCACGCTGATCCACGACCACAGCGGCATGTGGTGCGTCGAGGGCGTGTGGAACGGCGCACTGGAAATCGTCCAGTACGAACTGCTGGGTCATGAGGCCGAGCGTTACCGCTTCCGGGCCGTGGGTTCGATCCAGGCCGGTCCCGGTTCGGCCGGCAGCCTGATCCCGCCGCACGAATACCACACCATCCGCAATCCCAGCGACGATGCCGTGGCGGTCAGCCTGCACATCTATTCGGGTCGCATGACCCAATGCGCCGTGTTCAATCCCGAGGGTGACGAGTGGTATCAGCGTGCCGAACGCCAGTTGGGCCTCGACCGCGTCCACTGATTCGCGCATAATCCTCGGTTCAGGCCGAAATGGCGGAATCGGTAGACGCAGCGGACTCAAAATCCGCCGATAGTGATATCGTGTGGGTTCGAGTCCCACTTTCGGCACCAATGGCTAAAGCCGCTTTCGAGCGGCTTTTTTCATGCCCCGGGCATGCCCGCGCGGCCTCCCATCGCATGAGGTACAGTCCCAGCCCATGGCATCGTTTTCCATCCCCGGCGGCCTCCTCATCGCCATCGAAGGCATCGACGGCGCGGGCAAGACCACGCTCGCCCAGGCCATTCGCGACCGCCTCGCCGCGGACGGTGCCGTGGTGACGCTGAGCAAGGAGCCCACGAACGGCCCCTGGGGAACCCGCCTGCGCGAATCGGCCTCCACCGGCCGCCTCACCCCCGATGAAGAACTCGACCTGCTCGTCCGTGATCGGCGCGAGCATGTGGCGAACCTCATCCAGCCTGCGCTGGCGCGCGGCGAGGTCGTGATTCTCGATCGCTATTTTCCGTCGAACGTGGCCTATCAAGGCGCGGCGGGGCTCGATATCGACGAGGTGATGGCCAGGAACGCCTTCGCCCCGCGTCCGGACCTGCTGCTCCTGCTCGATCTCGACCCCGCCGTGGGCCTGGAGCGCATCCGTCGCCGTGGCGACCGGCCGAACCACTTCGAGACCGACGACAACCTCTCGCGTTGCCGGCGCATCTTCCAGGCGATGTCGCTCGACCACACCGTACAGATCGACGCGACGGCGTCGGCCGAGGCCGTGCTCACCCAGGCGCTCGACGCGATCGCCTCCACCACGACGCGCAAGGCGGCCGCCCGCACGCCGTTCGCCCACTGAACCGGGCGGCGTCCGTCCTTCCCTACTGCAATTCGCGCACCACCCGGAAACCCACGCGCGCGTTGCGCAGGTCGGCGGACGCGCCCTGCCGGTAGGCCGAGCGCACCATGTCGGGCGCGCTGCCCCACGACCCGCCGCGAATCACCCGACGGCCGCAGCCAGGGTTGACCCAGGCCTGCGTGTCGCGCGGCGCGCGGATGTAGTTATCGTGCCAGCAGTCGGCCACCCATTCGGACACGTTGCCCCCCATGTCGTAGAGACCGAACGGATTGGGCGAGAAGCTCATCACCGGGGCCGGTCCCCAGTAGCCATCCTTGTAGCCGGTGAACGCGTTGCTCCAGCGTCGTCCCGACGCGGAGCGGTCGTTGGCGCCGGTCAGGTTCTCGACCTTGTTCGCGGGGTTGCCGTCGCCCCACCAGTAACGGGTGGTGGTGCCGGCGCGCAGGGCGTATTCGAACTCCGCTTCGCTGGGCAGGCGATAACGCTTGCCGGTGCGCTGGGAAAGCCAGTCGGCGTAGGCTTTGGCGTCGTTCCACGAGACGTTGATGACCGGCAAGCGGTCCTGACCCGGGCGACCGAGGTAGTCGTCCTGCCAGGTCGCGGCACTGTCGTCGCGCAGGCCGCCGCTGGCCTCGTCGTAGACGCTGCCACCCTGTAATGACTGCGACTGGGGCGTGTAGCCGCTCGCGCGCACGAAGTCGCGGAACTGGCCGATCGTGACCGCACTACGGCCCACGGCGAAGCCCTTGTCGACCTGCACTTCGTGCACCGGGGCCTCGTTGGGATCGTGGCCGCGCTCGCCGTCGGGCGACCCCATCAGGAACTTGCCCGTGGGCACCACCACCATGGCGGGAGCCTGGCCGGTGCTGTCCACGAAGCGATCGGCGAACACCTGGCCCGGCTTGTAGCTGGCGTAGAGCCGCGCGTTGGTGAGACGTTCGTTGAAGTCGTCGATGCCGGCGACGTCCGGGCTGATCTGCTGGGCCTGGGTGGCGAGCTGCTGGGCGAGCTCGAGGTTGCCGGCGTCCAGCGCGGAACGGGCCTGGGCAAGCACGCCGGCCGCGCTCTGCCGGCGCATGCCTTCGATACGACCACGGGTGTCCTGCAGCGCCTGCGACTCGGGTTCGATGACCGCGGCCTCGGCCAGGGCGGCGTCCGCCGCCTTGAAGTCGTTCTGCGCGACGGCGGCGAGCGCCGTGTCGAGCACCACGTGCTGCACCTGGGTCACACCTTGCAGGGCGACGGCGTTGTCCGGGTCCAGCTGCAACACCTGCCGGTACGTGTCCAGCGCGCTGTCGCCGCGCGGCTGGTTGGCATGGCCGTCGCGCAACTGTTCCGCCGCCTTGCCGAGCAGCGGACGCACCTTGTCGAGCACGGCGAGCCGCTGCTGCAGCGGGTTGGCGTCGGCGGCGCTGTCCGGTAGCGACTTGAGCGCGTCCAGCGAATCGCGAGCGGCGTCGGCGTCGCCCAGCACGATGTCCTGCTCGATCTCGGCGACGAGACGAGCGCGCACCTCGTTCATGCCGGCGGTGGCGCGCTGGCTGTCGGCTTTCTGTTTGAGCACGGCCATGTACAGCGACGCGGCGCTTTCCTTACCGACCAGCCGATCGGCGGTGAGCGCCCGGTCGGCCCGGTCGAGCATCGCGGTGAGCTCCGGACTGTCGGGCGTCGCCTGTGCAGGCAACTGGATGTCGTTGTTCTTTTCGCGGCGACGCGCGGCGATGACCGAGGCCGGTGCCAGCACCAGCGGTGGACCCGCGTCGATCTCGGACGCCATCGCCGGCGCGGCCGCCTGCGGACGCTGGTCGAAGCCCATGGTGGTCGGCTGCCCGCGCATCGGCGAGCGTGGCGTGTTCTGGCTGGGCTGCACGTGCAGCAGTTGAGGAAAGAAGTGATAGAAGAGCGCGAACCCGAGCACGGCGACGCCCATCGCACCGCCTATGGCACGCTGTCGGCGGACGGTTTCGGTGTTGGGCATGGTGGGCGGTTCCGCGTCGGCCTGCTATCGTGCGCTGCCACCTTAGGGAATCGCGCGCCGCGGGGCAACACGCGGGCGCACCCTGCCCTCACTCAGGATGCACGCATGCCGCCGAGCGACCTCGCTCCCTCCGCCCCCTGGATCGACCGTCCCGACGCGCTCGCCGAATGGCTCACGCCCATCGGCCCGGGGACCGTCGTCGGCCTGGACACGGAATTCATGCGGCGGAACACGTTCTATCCGCAACTGGCCCTGCTCCAGCTTGCCCACGACGGGCGTTATGCGCTGATCGACCCGCTTGCGTTCCCGTTGGGCGATGCCCTCTCGCGCACGTTGGGCGCGCCACCGGTGGTCACCGTAATGCACAGCGCGGGCGAAGATCTCGAAGCGCTCTCGCCTTACCTTCCCGAGGGCCCGCACACGCTGTTCGATACGCAGATCGCAGCCGCCTACGTCGGCATGGGCCTTGGCATCAGTTATCGCGCGCTCGTGGCCGAACTGGTCGGCGATGAACTGGACAAGGGCGAAACACGCAGCGACTGGTTGCAGCGGCCGCTGACCGAGTCGCAGAAGCGCTACGCGGCGCTCGACGTGGTGCACCTGCATCCGGTGCACGCGATCCTTACCGATCGCCTCGCCGAACGCGGTCGCACCGAATGGCATGCCGAGGATTGCGCGCGCATGAAACGGCGCGCCAGCCAACGCGACGGCGATCCGCAGCCGCAACGGGGTTTCAAGCCCGCCGCCGAATGGCGTCCGGAACGGCAGGCCCTGCTCCGTCGCGTGCTGCGCTGGCGCGACGCGACGGCCCGGGCACTCGACAAGCCTCGCTCGTGGCTGCTCGAAGACGCGCATGCGCTCGATCTCGTCGACAAGCCCGCGGCCACCCTCGCCGCC
>CAJYHU010000257.1 GCA_913774655.1 uncultured Luteibacter sp.
GCATGGTGGTGACGTCAGCCCACAAAGGCCTCACGGGCGAACCGGGGCCGTTCGACGGCGCGATCTTCATTGGCACGCCGCCGGTCGGCCGCGGGCTGCCCGAAGCGCGTTACGGCCACGCGGTGGCGCCGTGAACGCGATGACGCGCCCCGACCCGCGCACCACGCCGCTACCACGCCTGGCCGGCAAGGTAGCGATCGTCACCGGGGCCACCCAGGGCATCGGCGCGGCCACGGCGAGGCTGTTCGCCGCCCATGGTGCCGCCGTGGTGCTCAACGTGCTCGAAGACACCGCGCAGGCCCGCGAGACGCTTGCGACGCTCGACACCGAACACGCGATGCTCTACGAGGCCGACGTCACCGACGCGGCCGCCGTCGCGCGGATGGTCGACGCCGCCAGCGCACGTTTCGGCGCGCCCGACGTACTCGTCAACAACGCCGGCATCAACGTGTTCAACGCGCCGCTGGCGCTCACCGACGAGGAGTGGACGCGCTGCTTCGAGGTCGACCTCAAGGGCGCTTGGCACTGCGCCAGGGCGGTGCTTCCGGGCATGCTTGCGCTTGGCCGCGGCAGCATCGTCAACATCGCCTCGGTGCACGGGCACAAGATCATCCCGCATTGCTTTCCCTATCCCGTGGCCAAGCACGGCCTCATCGGCCTGACGCGAGCGTTGGGCATCGAGTACGCCGCGCACAACATCCGCGTGAATTCGATTTCGCCCGGCCTGGTGCTTACCGCCATCGCCGAAGCCGGCTTCGCCGCCGCCCCCGATCCCGAGGCCGAACGGCGCCGGCAGACCGAGATCCTGCCCAACAAGCGCATCGGCGAGCCGGAGGAGATCGCCTATGCGGCGCTGTTCCTGGCCTCTGACGAAGCCCGCTACATCAACGCCGCCGACATCCGCATCGACGGCGGCCGTTCCCAGCTCTACCACGAGTGACTTCCATGGCCTGGCCTACCGCATTGCCCCTCGTCGCGATCCTGCGCGGCATCACGCCCGACGAGGCCGTCGACCACGTCGAGGCCTTGATCGCGGAGGGTTTCGACGCGATCGAGATCCCGCTCAATTCGCCGGATTGGCGCCGGAGTATCCCGCTCGCGGTCGACGCCGCCGGTGACCGGGCCCTGGTGGGCGCGGGTACGGTGCTCAGCCCCGACCTGGTGGACGAGGTAGCCGACATCGGCGGGCACCTGCTGGTCACCCCGAACACCGATCCGGCCGTGATCCGCCAGGGCGTCAAGCGCGGCATGTACGCCTCCATCGGCTTTGCCACGCCCAGCGAGGCTTTCGTCGCCCTCGCCGCCGGCGCGCAGTCGCTGAAGCTGTTTCCCGCGGCGAACCTGGGACCAGGTTACGTCAAGGCGATCCGCGCGGTGCTGCCGCCCGACGTGCCCCTGCTGGCGGTCGGCGGCGTGACCCCCGACAATCTCGGCGACTACCTCGACGCCGGCTGCATCGGCGCGGGACTCGGCAGCGACCTCTATAAACCGGGGCAGCCGGTCTCGCGCACCCGCGAACGCGCCGCCGCCTTCGTCAAAGCCTACCGCTCGGTCTGAACATGAAAGTCACACGGATCACCACCTATCGCGTGCCGCCTCGCTGGATGTTCCTGAAGATGGAAACCGACGAGGGCGTCGTCGGCTGGGGCGAACCCGTCGTGGAAGGCCGGGCGCGCACCGTCGAGGCCGCCGTGCACGAACTGTCCGAGCTCGTGGTCGGCAAGAACCCGGCACACATCAACGACATCTGGCAGACCCTTTACCGTGGCGGCTTCTACCGCGGCGGCGCGGTGTTCATGAGCGCCATCGCCGGCATCGACCAGGCCCTGTGGGACATCAAAGGCAAGGTGCTCGGCGCACCGGTCTACGAGCTGCTCGGCGGCCGCGTGCGCGACCGCATGAAAACCTATTGCTGGGTCGGCGGCGATCGGCCGGCCGACATCATCGCGCAGATGAAAGAGCGTCTCGCCCACGGCTTCGACACCTTCAAGCTCAACGGCTGCGAAGAGATGTCGATCATCGGCACCAGCAAGGCCGTGGATGCCGCCGTGGCCAAGGTCGCGCAGATCCGCGAAGCCTTCGGCAACACGGTGGAATTCGGCCTGGATTTCCACGGGCGCGTCTCGGCACCCATGGCCAAGGTGCTGGTGAAAGAACTCGAACCGTTCCGTCCGTTGTTCATCGAAGAACCGGTGCTGGCCGAACAGGCCGAGCATTACCCGCGCATCGCCGCCCAGACGTCCATTCCCATCGCGGCGGGCGAGCGGATGTATTCGCGCTTCGAGTTCAAGCACGTGCTCGAGCGGGGCGGCATCTCGATCATCCAGCCCGACCTGTCCCATGCGGGCGGCATCACCGAGTGCGTGAAGATCGCCGCGATGGCCGAGGCCTACGACGTGGCGCTCGCCCCGCACTGCCCGCTCGGACCCATCGCGCTGGCCTCGTGCCTGCACGTGGATTTCGTCAGCTGGAACGCCACGCTGCAGGAGCAGAGCATGGGCATCCACTACAACAAGGGCGGCGAGGTACTCGACTACATGCTCAACAAGGACGCCCTGACGCTCGACGACGGCGGCTATGCGCTGCCGTTCAAGGGGCCGGGCCTGGGCATCGAGGTGAACGAGGCGCTCGTGATCGAGCGCAGCCGCGACCCGGGCGACTGGCGCAATCCGCTGTGGCGGCACCCGGATGGATCCGTGGCGGAGTGGTAGGCTGCCGCTGCCGGTGAGGGCCGGTCACTTCGGATGTCAGGTCGGAGCGCGCCCCGCGCGCGATACATCGATCACCCGCGTCTGGCCCGGCCCCAGCCCATCGAGCCGATAATCGCCGACGGCCTCGCGGATGAGCCGCAGCGTGGGATGCCCGACCGCCGCCGTCATCCGGCGCACCTGGCGGTTGCGCCCCTCCCGCAGCACGATACGCAGCCAGCGATCGGGCACGGTCTTGCGGAAGCGCACCGGCGGATCGCGCGGCCATAACCACTCGGGTGCGTCGATCGCCTGGACGCCCGCGGGAAGGGTCGGGCCGTCGTTGAGCGTCACGCCACGGCGCAACCGGTCGAGCGCCTCGTCCGTGGGCACGCCTTCGACCTGCACCAGATAGGTCTTGGGTTGCTTGTGCTTCGGGTCGGCGAGCCGATGCTGCAGGCGGCCATCGTCGGTGAGCAGCACCAAGCCCTCGCTGTCGTGGTCGAGCCGACCGGCGGCGTAGACGCCCTTGTACGGTACGAGGTCGGCCAGCGTGCGCCGGCCGGCCTCGTCGGTGAACTGGCACAGCACCCCGAAGGGCTTGTTGAGCGCAACCAGCACTTACTTCGCGGCGGGCTTCACGAAGCGCAGGGTCATGCGGTCGGACTCGCCGATGGCCTGGTACTTGGCCTTGTCGGTCTCACCCAGTTCGAGCGTCGGCGGCAGCGTCCACACGCCCTTGGGATGATCGCGATCGTCCTTCGGATTGGCGTTGATCTCGCTCTGGCCATCGAGCTTGAAGCCGGCATCGGTAGCGAGCTTGATGACGTAATCGGTCGGCAGGTAGCCCGAGTTCACCACCTGGTCGAGCGTCTTGCCCTTGGCCGCGCGGTGGTCTTCCACGCCCAGCACGCCGCCGGGCTTGAGCACCTTGAAGAACGCCTTGAACATGGTTTCAGCCGAGCCGTCGGCCGCCCAGTTATGCACGTTGCGGAAGGTCAGCACCATGTCGGCCGAGCCGTCCGGGCCGAGGTTCGGCGTCTTGTTGTCGAAGTCCAGCAGCCTGGCGTTGC